>NZ_JAPEIB010000004.1:0-164426 GCF_028823735.1 Algoriphagus sp. NF | reverse complement strand
CAGACTCATTATTGCGGCTGTCTACCCATACGTGCAACATCACGAATAGTCATATTGAAAAATAAAGATTGTCTGATTAGGATCAAATCTTGCCGCTAAATCAAAAAAAAATCCCGCCAATAAAAGCGGGATTTTGAAAGTGTCAAATGATCTGTCTGAAATAATCAATGGTTTTTACGAGTCCTTCTCTGAGTGGTACGGTTGGTTCCCATCCCAATTCTTTTTTAGCTAGGTCAATGACCGGCTTTCGTTGCATAGGATCATCTTGGGGAAGAGGCATGAAGACTAGCTTACTTTTGCTTTCTGTAAGTTCCAGTACCAAATTTGCCAACTCTAGCATCGTGAATTCTCCAGGGTTTCCAATATTCACAGGACCTGTGAATCCATCTCTCGAATTCATCAGACGATACATCCCTTCGATATTATCATCCACATAGCAAAATGAGCGGGTCTGCTTTCCATCTCCGTAGATGGTGATATCCTGACCTTTCAATGCCTGTACGATGAAATTACTGACCACTCGTCCGTCATTGGGATGCATTCTTGGTCCGTAGGTATTGAAAATACGCATGACCTTGATATCGACTCCATGCTGGCGGTGATAGTCAAAAAATAGTGTCTCCGCACATCGTTTTCCTTCATCGTAGCAAGCTCGTGGTCCAAGCGTGTTAACATTTCCTCTGTAAGACTCTGGTTGTGGGTGAACTTCTGGATCTCCGTAAACCTCAGAGGTTGAAGCTTGTAAGATTTTGATTTTCAATCTTTTTGCTAATCCAAGCATATTCATCGCTCCAATCACAGATGTTTTGGTAGTCTGTACCGGATCAAATTGATAATGAATTGGAGAAGCAGGACATGCCAAATTGTAAATTTCATCAACCTCTACATAGAGCGGGTGAGTGACATCATGTCTAAGAAGTTCAAAATTTTTATCATCGAGGAGGTGATGGATATTTCTTCTGTTTCCGGTGAAAAAATTGTCGACGCACAACACCTCATTTCCTTCTTTGAGCAAACGCTCACAAAGGTGGCTACCGAGAAATCCTCCACCACCACTTACTAAAACTCGTTTCATTTATATTCAAAATTTGGGTGAAAATAAAGAATTGTTTCTAAAGTCTATGAGAGAAATCCAAAATTCAATCAAAACCAATAGGAACGCATGTTTACGGTAGGGTATGCACTGGAATGAAGCCGCTTGGCGATGGAATGGATTTTTGGTAGTTCATATTCCATGAAATAGCGAGCCGTCTCTATTTTCCCATTTAGAAATGCAGTATCAGCATTTTCTTTATCTATCATTTGACTTGCGACATGAGTCTGTCTCAGCCACATCCATCCTACACACAATACTCCACAAAGCTCCAAAAAGAGACTTGCATCTGCCAGAAAAATCTCTGGTCCTTCCTGGGCTTTTTGCAGTATTGTCCCAGCAGTATCCTGTGATTTTTTCCAAGACTGATCAAAGAGTAACAAGATATCTTCAGGGCCTTGGTAGGATTTGATGTCTTTTTCGATGGCCTGGTACAGCATTTTCCAACCTAAGCCATTTTCAAGGAAAATTTTTCTTCCCAAAAGATCCAATCCATGAATACCTGTCGTCCCCTCATGAATGGGGTGGATTCGTGCCTCCCGGTAATATTGTTCCACCGGAAAGTCTTGTGTATACCCTGCTCCTCCAAGTACCTGCACTGCTGCCGAAGTACTTAAAACTCCCATTTCGGAGGGGTAGCTTTTTGCGATAGGCGTAAGCAATTCTAAGAGCAAATGCTTTTCCTTTTTTCGATGTGGAATAGGTTCGTGGATCGTTTCGTCCATCATTCTAGATGCATATAGCAAGAGTGCCAAAGAACCTTCCGAAATGCTCTTTTGGAATAAAAGCATCCGCTTCACGTCGGCATGCTCAATGATCGGAACTTGAGGTTTGGAGAGATCTTTTTCTGTGATTTTTCTTCCTTGAGGACGCTCCTTTGCATAGGCCAAAGAAGCTTGATAAGCAGCTTGAGCAATTGCCACTGCGTTCATCCCAACGCCTATTCTTGCCTCATTCATCATTTGGAACATATACTTGAGTCCCATATTTTCCTCCCCAACCAAATAACCGATTGTCTTTTCATTGGACCCGATCATAAGATGGGCAATCGGTGCCCCTTTGTAGCCCATTTTGTGGTAAAGACCTTCGGTGAGCACATCATTTGATTCACCTGTTTCGGGAATGAACTTGGGTACCACAAACAAAGAAATCCCTTTAGTGCCGGCAGGAGCACCTTCTACTCTCGCTAGCATTAGATGAATGATGTTTTGGCAGGCGTCATGATCACCGCAGGAAATGTAAATTTTCTGACCTTTAATCCGATACTCTCCTGGGTTCTCGGTAGGATAGGCGGTAGTGGAAATATCAGAAAGCGAACTTCCTGCATCAGGCTCTGTTAAGGCCATAGTTCCTTGCCAATCTCCGGCGTACATCTTTGGGGTGAAGCGTTCGACTAAAGCACTTGATCCAAAAGTGCGAATCAAATTGGCCGCTCCTGTGGTCAAAAATGGGAAAACAGAAGCGGAATAGTTCGCTGCCTGCAAAATATAGCCAGCGGCCAGATGAAGGGTCCAAGGAAGTTGCTGTCCACCTTCTTCATAGCTGAAAGTCGCATTGATCCACCCATCTTGACCAAATTGTTTCAAGATCGGTCTCATTCCGGGGTGTATTTTGATGGATCCATTTTCAAGCTGTGGCTCTTGACGATCCATCTCCGTCAGTAATGGCCGAAGTGATTTGAAGGCGATTTGGTCAGCGGCATCCAGAATCATTTCAAAAGTCTCCTTGCTGTGGTCTTGGAAGTAGGCTAGTTGGCTTAGGTTCTCTACCTGCAAGTGATCAAAAAGCTGAAAGTTTAGGTCTTTTTTTGAGTAAAAATCTGACATGTTCTATTCTTGTTTTAATTCCTTGATGATTCTTGCTGGATTTCCTCCTACGAGGGTATCAGCGGCCACATCCTTGGTCACTACGGCTCCTGCAGCGACTACCGCACGATCACCAATTTTTACTCCGGGGCAAATGATACTCCCTCCTCCAATCCAGACATCCGAACCGACATGGATTTCTGTTCCATATTCCCAAAGTTCGCCTCTGGTTTTGGCATCCAAAGGATGGGTAGCCGGGTAAAATTGAACATTGGGACCTACGAGGACACGATCTCCGAAGACTACGGGAACCACGTCTAGGATCACACAATTGAAATTGAAAAAGACCTGATTTCCAACTTTTATATTATACCCATAATCGCAAAAAAATGGAGGCTCAATCCAAAGTCCTTCCCCAATCTCGCCAAGCAGATTTTCAAGTAGCTTTTGGCGCTTGTCCTTATTCTCAGGGTCTGAATCGTTGAATTCTTTTAAAAGTTTTCGTGCATGTAGTCTTTCCGCCTCTAAAACAGGATCGCCGGCTTGGTAGAGTTGGCCGGCGATCATTTTTTCTTTTTCAGTCATTTGCTTTTTTGGTAAATCAGAGCTTCCTCTAATCCCCTAATTTCAGCCAAACCTTTCAATCTTCCAATTGCAGAATAGCCTGGATTGGTCTTTTTTTCCAAATCATCAAGCATCTTATGACCGTGATCCGGTCGCATAGGGATTCTCTTTTGTCTTTTTTCTTGTACTTGTAGGAGTTCGTCTACGACTGCGGCCATGGGCACATCCCCGGTGAGATGATTGTCTTCCATGAAGTTTCCCTCTGCATCGCGTTTGGTACTTCGCAAATGAATAAAATTGATATGATCGCCAAATTCACGGATCATCGCAATCAAATCATTGTCAGGTTGCACACCATAGCTACCCGTGCAAAAACAAAAGCCATTATGAGGACTTGGGTTATCTTGAACAATTCTACGGGCATCAGCGGCTGTGGAAACTATCCGTGGGAGTCCATATAGGCTGAATGGAGGGTCATCGGGATGAATCGTCAGGTATATTCCCACTTCCTCTGCTACAGGGACAATTGCGTCCAAAAACAATCGTAAATGCTCCTGAAGTTTTTTCTCATCAATTCCATCATAGGTCTTCAGCATGTCTCTAAATTCATCCAAGGTATAGCCAATCTCTGAACCTGGCAGACCTTTTAGAATATTATCAATGATAAGCTGATGCTTTTCCGGGGGAAGGGATTGATAATATAGCTTGAGCTCTTCAATTTCCGCTGCTGAATATTCATTGAAGGCTTCCTTCCGCTCTAGGATAAAAAGATCAAATGCTTGAACTGCCTTTTTTTCATAGTATAAAGCCTTGGCGCCATTTGGAAGCTCTTTGTAAAGCTCCGTGCGAGTCCAGTCCAAAATGGGCATGAAGTTGTAGCAAACCGTGTAAATCCCCTCTGATGCCAAATTTCGCAGCGTCTGTTGGTAATTCTCGATCAATTGGAGATAATTTTCAGTTCGGGTTTTAATCCGTTCATGCACAGGCACGGATTCGACTACTGACCAAGTCATGCCTGCATCCTCAATGATTCTTTTTCGCTTCTTGATTTCCTCAATCGACCAAACTTCTCCGTTTGGAATGTGATGGAGAGCCGTGACTATGCCAGTTGCTCCGGCCTGTCTAATATCGCGAAGGCTTACAGGGTCATTCGGACCATACCATCGCATGGTTTGTTCCATTCTAGGAATCATAGTTTGATTGTTTTGGGTTTAAGATTGAATTTACACTCCCGAGTAAGCACTAAATCCACCATCAACTGGTACAATGGTGCCCGTCACAAATGCAGATGCCTCCGAACAAAGCCATTGCAAGGTGCCTAACAAATCATCCGGTTCACCAAACCGACTCATTGGAGTGTGAGTGATAATTTGATTGCCCCGGCTAGTCAAAGACCCATCCTTTTCAGTCAGAAGCGTGCGGTTTTGTTCTGTCAGGAAAAAACCCGGTGCTATGGCATTTACCCGAAACTGGGGGCCATGCTTAGTCGCTAATTCCACTGATAGCCATTTGGTCAAGTTGTCAATTGCAGCCTTTGCTGAAGCATAGCCCATGACACGGGTCATTGGGCGAGAGGCTGCCATGGAGCTGATATTCAATATGTTGCCTCTGTTATTTTTGAGCATTAATGGAAGGAGTGCTTTGATAGGGAGTACTGTTCCCAAGTAGTTGAGATCCATTACCTTCCGAAGGGAAGGAAGGTCTAGGTCTAAGAAGTTCTGTTCTGGTGTTACCACTGCTCCAGGCATATTTCCTCCAGCGGCATTGATGAGAATATCCAATGAGTCATGGTCACTCTCAATTTCTTTCGCAGCACTTTCTACACTTTCCCAATCCATGACATCACAGGTGTAGGCCTCTGCTTTCCCTCCGTTATTTTCGATTTCCTTGACGAGTGCTTCTGTTTTTTCAGGATTTCTTCCCAAGATCAAGACTTCGGCGCCTTGGTTTGCTAGGTGGAGGCTCATGCTTTTTCCCAGGACTCCAGTAGCTCCCGAAAAGGCGATTTTCTTTCCTGCTAGGTCAAATAGGTTTTTTGTCATACCTAAACTTGAAAATTATCCGGTGAAAAATCAAAGTAATTTTTAGCATTGTGATAGCTGATATCCGCTACAATTTTTCCCAACCAAGCTTCATCTGCCGGAAGAAGACCTTTTTCTACATCAGTTCCGATGAGGTTACACAGAATTCTCCTGAAATATTCATGTCTGGGAAAAGAGAGAAAACTTCTAGAATCCGTCAGCATACCGATAAAGCAGGAGAGGAGACTCATGTTCGAAAGCGTATTCAGTTGTTTTTCCATCCCGTCAATCTGATCTAGATACCACCAACCGGAGCCAAATTGCAATTTGCCTTTGATCTTTCCATCGTTGAAATTTCCCGTCATGGTAGCAAAGACTTCATTGTCTCTTGGATTGAGATTATAAAGGATGGTTTTCGAGAGTTGGTCTGTCTCGTCAAGGGAATTTAAGAATCCTGCCAGAGTTTTTGCCTGCTCAAAATCCCCAATCGAATCAAAGCCAGTATCGGGCCCTAGCGTACTTAATTGACGGGTGTTCGTATTTCTTAAAGCTCCAAGATGAAACTGCTGTACCCAGCCTTTTGAATGATACATTTTACAAAGAGCCTGAAGCGTTTTGAATTTGAAATATTGGATTTCTTCGGCCTGAATGCTTTGACCTGAACGAATGCTTTGAAACAGCTTTTCAATGTTAAATCTTTCTGTGGGAAAGAAGACCAATTGTTCCAGTCCATGGTCAGAAAGCCGACATCCATTTGCGTGGAAAAAGTCAATTCTGTTTTGAAGTGCAACTAGAAGGTCTTCGTAGGACTGAATTTTTAATCCCGATTGCTTCTCCAGCTTCTCAAGGTAAGTATTGTAAATTGAAGGATTTTCTACAGAATAGGCTTTGTCAGGCCTGAAAGCTGGATACATCTGAAGGGAAGAATCGGACAGTGAAAACTGTCTGTGGTATTCTAGGGTGTCCGTAGGGTCATCGGTCGTACAAATCACCTCTACATTCATCTTGGATAGCAGTCCTTGGGTTGAAAATCCAGGTTGAGCAAGTTGCTCATTACAAGTCTCATAAACTGATTTTGCATTCTCTTGTGATAATAATTCCTCCACTCCGAAGTAGCGTTGCAATTCCAGATGAGTCCAATGATACAATGGATTCCTGGCTGTGTAAGGTACTGTGAAAGCCCATTTTTCAAATTTTTCCCAATCCGAGGCATTTCCAGTGATATAATTTTCATTAATGCCGAGCGTACGCATGGCACGCCATTTATAGTGATCTCCGGCAAGCCAGATTTGACTCAGGTTTTCAAATTGCCGATTGGCTTGGATTTCAGCGGGGGGAAGGTGATTGTGATAATCTATGATTGGCTGATTAGCAGCAAATTGATGATATAGTCGTTGGGCAAATTCATTGTGGAGAAGAAAATGTTCATTGATGAACTTGTCGATAGTGAATGCCTGGCTCATATTAAATTCTAAATAAAAGATGATTCTAATTTATTGGGTTAAAGGCGCTTTTGATAATCAAACTACGCAAACGTTTTCGTATTTTGGGAGGGATCTGAAGAGAAGTTCACTTAAGAATTTCTAAATTTAGATCAACCCAAAATACCTAGACCATGAATTCCGGAATTAGCATCAAAGAGCTTGCTGCAGCTCTGAATCTTGCGCCTTCGACCGTATCGCGTGCGCTGAATGACAGCTATGAAATCTCTGAGGCTACCAAGCAAAAGGTTATCAGCATGGCCGAGAAGTTGAATTATCAGCCTAACCCTTTTGCCAGAAGTTTACGCGCAAATAAGAGCCGAACCATTGCCGTGGTGATTCCTGAGCGAATCAATAACTTTTTTGCTAAGGTAATTGATGGTATTGAAGAGATTGCGCAAGAGCATGGATATCATCTCTTGGTGTACAACACGCACGAAGATGTGGAAAAAGAAAAGAAAATCCTTTCACTATTACAAAATGGCCGGGCTGACGCAATAGTCATGTCTGTGACGAGTCAGACAAGTGATACCTCGCATCTTCGCAAGATCCACGAACGGGGGCTGCCTTTGGTCTTCTTTGATCGAATATGTGGGGAAATACCTACTACTAAATTCATCACGAATGACTATGAAAGCGCCTATAAAGGCACCAATCATTTAATCCAGCAGGGCTGTAAAAAAATAGCCTTTCTGACATTATCCAAAGATCTTTCAATTACAAAAGAGCGCTACAGGGGGTATTCCGATGCCTTGAAAATGGCTAACCTTACTCCAGAACCGACTTTCAGCCTTTATTGCAAGCACAGTGATGAAGATAATACTGAGTTGATATTAAAATTATTGCAATCTGAGAACCGCCCTGATGGAATTATCTCCTCTGTTGAAAAATTGGCTATCTCCACCTATCAGGCAGTCAGAAAAACCAATTTGAAAATCCCTTATGACCTGAAAATCATTACATTTTCAAATATGAGTATCGCTGGAATTTTAAATCCATCTCTGACCACTATCACCCAGCCTGCAGAGACAATCGGTCAGGAATGTGCCAAGCTTTTGATTAAGAAACTGACCCGTCCGAGACAACCTGATTTTTTAGATCAGATCATTGTCATCCCTAGCCAAATTCAGATTCGTGAGTCGACGATGGTTAGATAAGTTGAAGATTGATAAATAAAAAAACCGCAATCAAACTCTTGATTGCGGTTTTTCTTTTTTAGGTCTTAGTACCCGGGGTTTTGTGGGAAGGCTGATTCCCCTCCTTGAGCCCGATCTATCTGGTTTTGAGGAATTGGTCTTAACACATGAAAGTCCTGAATATTTGGAGCTCCTTGTGGGTTAAAGAGTCGGACTCTTTCGACAAGGTTGCCCCATCTTTTAAGATCCAACCATCGAGTTTGTTCACCTGTAAGCTCTCTTGCTCTTTCCTCCATCAGAAACTCAAAGGTGAATTGGTCCGGAGTGATTTCCATTTCTGCTTCTCTCCCAGGCCAGGCAGCCCTTCTTCTGACGAAATTGATGGTCTCTGTTGCTTCAGCAATTTTTCCTTGGCGGAACTGCGCTTCAGCAAGTAGGAGGTAGGTGTCCGCAAGCCTCATCGCCAAATAATTTCTTCCCCCTTGAAACTGCGTACGGTCTACTCTTCCTGGATCGAGATGCTTGGTGAGTGCTGGAAAGAGTTTCTCGTCATAGCGGCTAGGAACCAATACCTGATAAGGTCTTTTTGCCATTTCTTCCTCAGACATCTCAAATCCTGGGAGGAACATGGTCGTATCACCTTGAGCAAATGTCAAACTACTTTTTGTCTGATCAAAAGTGCTATTGTAAGTTCCCGGTCGGTTAGAGAGGTAGGTATCCTTGAAGGATTTTTTGTACCGGCTGTCATTTTCACGGTTTTGGAATACAGTTTCCAAGGCATATACAGTAGGACGGTATCTTTTAAATGGGCGGCCATTTTCTGTATCGCGAATCATTCCTGGCTGTGTATCATATTCCATCAGGAAGAATACGTGAGCATTATTCCCTCCACCGTTTGTCAAGGGGCTTCGAGTATACTGAACAGACCAAATGATTTCATCATTGATCTCATTTCCAAAAGCATGAACTTCAGCAAAGTCATCCAAAAGTCTCAGTCCAGAATTATTGATGACGTCTTTGAATAGATTTTCAGCTTTCGAATAATCGTCTCCTGCCGCGGAAGAAGAGGTGGCTTTGGTCACATATACCCTTCCCAATAGGTGCTCTGCTGCATATTTGGTGGCTCTTCCATAATCACTAGAGGCGCTTTTATCTTCCAGATTGGGAATAGCTTCTTCCAAATCTTGAATAATGGCTGCATAAATTTCCGATTCAGGGGTTCTGCTTACCTCATTGGTAGGAATGGTAGTCTCGTTCATTCGAAGTTCTACCGGACCAAATAATTGAACCAAAAGGAAGTAATGATGTGCTCGGATAAATTTAGCCTCGGCGATTCGCTGGCTACGGACCCCCTCATTCAGTCCACTCACTTCAGGAGCACGGTCAATTACCGAATTGGCAGTATTGATTCCCCTGTAAAGCTCATCCCACAATTCCCGGACATGACCGTTTTGTGTATCGAATTGATTAGTGTAGGTGTTCATAAATTTCCAAGCACCATCAGCTCCGTTGGTATAGATATCTGTACCAAATTCAGTCAAATTATTCCCTCTCTCGGTGCCGTACCATACTCTCATCGTACTGTAGGCTGCGTTCACAGCATCTTCTATTCCTTTTGGAGTGTTTAGATATTCAGTTCCTATTTGAGATATAACATCTTCCTGCAAAGCATTTTCGCAAGAACTCGCCAAAAGCAGGGAAGCACTGATCAGACTATATGAAGCAGTCCTTTTTAATATATTTTTTATGTTCAAAGTTTCCATAATATTCTTCATTGTTGATTAAAACTTGGCGTTGATACCGAATGTAAACTGAACTACAGGAGGCGCGATATTGGCATTCACCACACCACCTTCGACACCTTGTTCACCATCGATAAAGGTCTCAGGGTCAATTCCCTTATGCACGCTTCGGTATTCTGAGAAAATGAATGGATTCTGAATACTGGAGAAGATTCGAAGACTGTTGAATCCAATCTTCTTCAATGCGCCTTCGTTCAAAGTGTAGCCAAAGTTGATATTTCTAACTTTGATGAATGTACCGTCAAAGTAAGACATGGAAGTGTTGTACTTTGGTCGTTCTTGGTTTTGATTGGGTCTTGGGTAGAGATTGGTTGGATTGGTTGGTGTCCAATAATCTACAGCCAAGTTGTTGTATCTGCCAAAGAGAGTATTGAAATTATCATGGAAGGCTGAGCGAATGAGAGAGCCAAATCTTCCGAAGATAAAGAAGGAGAAATCAAAGTCCTTAAAGGTGAAGCGGTTAGTCATCCCCATAGAGAAATCAGGAACGGCCGAGCCTAAGAATTGACGGTCATTGGCATTGATTCTTCCATCTCCATTGAAATCTTCAATCTTGATTTCTCCTGGACGATCTCCAAAGGAGTTTGCCAAATCGGCTTCATCCAATTGCCAGATTCCTACTTTTCGCAAATCATAAAATACAGTAAGCGGTCTGCCAATGAATCTTCCCGCAGCAATATCGTCACCATTTGGAAGCTCAAGGATTTCTTCTCTGTTTCGTGTGAAAATCAAGTCTGTAGACCAAGAGAAATCTCCTTTCTCAATATTGAGCGTAGATAGACTTAGCTCTATCCCTCGGTTTTGAGTTTTTCCAATGTTGGTGATAAAACCTCCAAATCCCGTTGAATTAGGTAGTGGCTGCGGAGCCAAGAGGTCAGAGGTATTGGTGACATAATATTCAATTGCACCAAAGATCCTATTCTTGAAAATTGCGAAATCAATTCCGCTATTAAATGTTGTGGAAGTTTCCCATCGAAGATCTGGGTTTCCGATGGTATTGGGACGGTAACCAAATGCAGCCGAACCCCCACCTGCCCAAGCATAGGAAGTTCTACCGAGTAATGCTTGCGTTTGATAAGGTACAATCGCTTGGTTTCCTATAGAACCATAACTTACTCTGAACTTCAACTGATCTATCCAAGATGAATTTTTAATAAAACCCTCCTCATGCATATTCCAGCCTATGGCCATAGAAGGAAAGTATCCAAATCGGTTATTCTCGCCAAATCGAGAACTTCCATCAGCTCTCAGGGTAGCGGTCAGAAGGTATTTTCCTTTATAGTCATAGTTTACTCTTCCCATGTATGAGAGAAGAGCCCATTCTATGAGTTCAGTGTTCGCACTAGTGATCTGAGAAGCATCTCCGAGGCGGTGGTATAGCTGAGATGGAGCTGGGATTCCAAGCACACCAATATCACTTCGCTCAAAGCGATCCTGCTGAAACGATTGGAGTAAGGTGACATTCAGATTGTGATCTGTGCCAAACTTTTTGTTGTAGGTCAGGATATTTTCAAGGGTATAATTGAGGTTAAATCGATCACTGACACTGGCTGTAGCATCTCCACCCCGTCTGGCATTGGTCTGTGATCCGGTGAATCTTCCCGAACGTCTGACTGTGTAATCTGGACCAAAATTGAATCGATAGGTAAGGCCTTTGGTGATTTCCCAGTTTAAATAAATACTGGAGAAAATTCGTGTTCTAAAGGTTTCATCGATTTGAGCACCGGGAACGATTTCTGCAAATGGATTAGTCCGCAATCCATCTGAGGTGGGAAGAAATATAAGTGTGCCATCATCCTCAAAGGGCTTACCCAGTGGATTTTCTTGTAATGCACCTCCTAATGGATTGAAGTTTTCGCCATTTCGTTTACTGTATGTTACTAGGGTAGAGGTGCCTATTCTTAGCTTATCATTGATTTGATGATCTAGATTTATTCTAAAAGTACCTCTGGTAAAGTCCTGATTTTTGATCACTCCCACATCTCTAAAATAGTTTCCGGAGACGAAGAAGCTTGTCTTTTGATTTCCTCCACTGACACTTACTTGATGACTTTGAATACTTCCTGTTCGCATCAAACCTGCGATGTAGTCCGTGCTTCTGCCTAAGGCTATGCTTTCAAGTTCCACTGGTTCAAATAGCGTAGCATCTGCATCAGGTGTTGCTGGTCCGTCTGGATAGTTTCCTGTAGCTCTTCTAGATTCTCGCTTATATTCTGCAAAACCGGGCCCATCAAACACTTCAATTCGGCCCAGTTCCTCACTGATTCCATAATAGGAGTCAACCGATACCACAGTTTTCCCGGTGCTGCCTCTTTTGGTTGTGATCAAAACTACCCCATTTGCGCCTCGAGAACCGTAGATGGCGGTAGCAGATGCATCTTTCAAAACCTCCATTGATGTAATATCTTGGGGGTTGATATCTTCCAGTCCACCCACTGTAGGAATTCCATCAATTACATAAAGTGGTTCATTGGATGCATTAAAGGATCGCCTTCCCCGAATCCGTACTTGAGGTGCAGTACCTGGCTTGGATCCTGCCTGAGTCACATCGACCCCGGCAGCACGACCTTGAAGGGCTTGACGTGCGTCTGTGATAGGTAATTCTTGGATTTCCTTATTTCCTACAGAAGAGATTGCACCAGTCAGCTGACTTTTTTTCTGAGTACCATATCCCACGACCACGACTTCCTCCAAGTCTGAAAGGTCAGGCTCGAGTCTGACATCTATGATACTTCTATTTCCAACGGTTTCTTCTACTGGAGTATAACCAATGAAAGAGAAAATCAACACTCCTGAGGAAGGAGCTTCTATGGTGTATTTTCCATCAAGGTCCGTCGTTGTGCCACGGGTTGTACCTTGAAGCAAAACCGAAACTCCCGGTATGGGAGTGCCTGTTTCGTCGACTACGGTGCCGTTCACTTGGCTTTCTTGAGCCAAGCTGACAGTTACTGAAAAAAGCAGTAACAGCACCATCAAGTAGGGACTGTAAATTTTAACATGCATACTGTTTTGGGTTATAGTAAATTGATAGATAGATATTCTGTTAGAGTTACTAACTAAAGAATTTTAATATACCCCCAATTCAAGCTAAAATCAATAGCTTGAAAATGCATCTTACGGAATCGATTTCGAATTGAAGTATTTGATATTCAGTTTATTGTATTTAAAAACTAAAAAGTCTATCTAAGTGCATTAGCTATGCTGCCATTGCCTAGATAGACTTTAAATCCGAGGAATTATTTGTGATTAAAAAATGACTTGTCTAGCCATGTAAGAATGAAATTAAACCTTAGGAGGCTCCCATCCTTTTTCATATTCTCGAGACCAGAGCTCCATCGCTTTTTTGGAGTTTTTGATGCGGCCAGAATTTGTATCACATTCCAGTGTCTCGCCGGTTCGATAGGAAATATTAGCCAAGTGACATAATAGAGTACTGACAGCTCCTTCTTCGATATTGGAGTTTTGGGTTTCTGTACCGCGCACGGCATTGAAGAAATTGACCACATGCCTTGTACTCATATCACCTCCACCTCCAAGTGCAGTGCCAGATTCATTACTAGCAGAAGAACTATCTTTTATCAGTTTGCCGCTTCTATCGTAGTGTTTGTAGCCTCCTCGATTGACAAAAACGCTACCTTCTGAGCCATAAATAATCGTACCTCTGTCCGAGCCATAGGTATTGTATCCGTTTCTGCTTTTTCCGTCCCATACGATTGTGGAATTATTTGAAAACTTGAAAGTAGCCTCCATTGTATCGTACATGGTCCAGCCATCATTTGGGAAGTGTAGCTTGGCGGCGTCGACCATTACTTTCTCAGGATAATTAACCTGCAATGCCCATCTCGCCACATCCAATTCATGAGTGGCATTATTACCAGTCTCTGCCGTGCCATAGTCCCATCCATACCAGTGCCAGTTGTAGTTCCAGGTATCATGGGTATAAGGCTTTCTGGGTGCTGGCCCTTGGAACAATTCCCAGTCCAGTCCTTCGGGAACGGGAGCTGGAGAGGGATTGATTACCTCACCCCGGGCATTGCTGTAAAAAGCTACTGCCTTGTAGGCCTTTCCGATAGCTCCATCATGAATGGCCTGAATGATCTCACGACTTTCGGGTGCGGATCTTTGTTGATTCCCCATTTGAACCACCTTGCCATATTTTTTCTGCAAAGCGATCAAAAGCTCTCCTTCTCTAGGATTGTGAGAACAGGGCTTTTCAACATAGACATGCTTTCCATGCTCCAGAGCAATCCAGGTTCCCGGTGCGTGCCAATGATCCGGAGTAGCATTAATCAAGACGTCTAAATCCTTGTCTTCCAATACTTTTAAGATACTTTTTTCCTGCTTGGGTTGATAGTCAATCCGCTTGGAGAAGTTTTCAGCAGCTCTTGTGAGTTGGCTATCCATCACGTCACAGAGATAGAGAAGATTGACATTAGATGATTTCAAAGAGATAGGTTCATAAAAAGCCCCTAATCTTCTGCCAAGACCAGCTATAGCAACATTCAATCTGTCATTGGCACCTAGTATTCTTCCGTATGATTTTGCTGAAAAGCCTACAGCTCCCAATGCTGAAATACCAAGGCTTGCTGCTGTACTTTTTTTGATGAAAGATCTTCTGGATTGCTTACTCATAATTTAACTGGGTTAATTTAAGGTCTTGATTTTGATGTTTTTAAAGCTCACTTCGTCGCCGTGGTCCTGAAGGAGGATATGTCCCTCGGTAGCTTCTCCGAAGTTTTCCCAAACTTTATATTTGGAAATAGCGACTAGATCCCGATATTCTTGAGAACCTCGGTTGTATTCTACTACCTTGACTCCATTTAGGAAGTGTTCTACTCGATTATCCGGGTGTACTACGATTCTACCTTTATTCCATTCCCCAATTGGTTTGACAAAGCGACTTTGCTTGTCAGCTTTGATCAAATCATAAAGGGAAGCTAAAGTCCGATTGCCATCTCTTCCCATTTTCGCATCAGGATGTTTTTCATCATCCAAGATTTGGTATTCCAGACCGATTGCTGAGCCGGAGTTGTTTTCAGAGAGTGTGACGAAATATTTCACACCACTATTGGCACCTTCGGTGAGTTTGAACTCAAAGCCCAAATCAAAAGTGGTGAATTTCTCTTCGGTTACAATATCGCCGGCATTGGTAGATTCCCCACCATCAGATGCTGCAATTGTCAAGACTCCATCCGAAACAGACCAGCCAAAATCAGGAAAAGAATCTTTGTAAGCACCAACCCATCCTTCAGAATTTTGTCCATTGAAGAGAAGCCTCCAACCTTGAGCAATCTCATAATCAGTCAATTGGTTTTTACGGTTGTTCACCACAAAAATGTCTGTATCAAAAGGCTTAGGATCAAGGTTTTCCGTTTTGATCTGAACGTTTCTGAAATATGTTTTTCGACCCGCGTCTTCAGGGTTTCGGATGCTGTGTACCTGCAGGCCGACAAAGCCCCTTGAATCAGTGTCATCGACGACATAAGCTACTTCTTGTCCATTGAGCCAGGTTTTGATTTCATCGCCAATGACTTCTATTCGGTATTTGTTGTACTCTCCAAGTTTGAATGCAGATTTTGCTGAGGGATTTAGATCCAAAGGGTAAAGCCAGCCTCTTCTTGCTTCATCATAAACTCCCGCTGACCAAGCTCTTTCGGTGGGATCTGCTTCGATTTGGTATCCAAATACCAGCCCCTTTCCTTCTCTAGCCTCAGGATCAAATTGTCCTCGAGCCATGATCCCTGAATTGGAAGAAACATGCTCCACTTTCAATTCTAACTCTAAAATGAAATCTCCAAATGTCTCCTCGGTGATCAGAAAAGTATTTGGAGACCCTTCCACTGCGGTACCTATTATTTCTCCATTCTCCACAGAAAATTCAGCGGTACCCGCGACAGCTTTCCAGCCTGAGAGGTCTTGTCCATTGAAAAGTTCTCTCCAGCCATCATCTGCTGATTCTTCTTGCTTTGCACAGGAAAAAAGTAAGAACTGAACAAGGATGACAGTGAACATTGATCGTATTCGTATCATGTGTTTTGGTGATTTTTGATATTCTAAATTGAAGAATTCAGGGCTTGTGCACAAATGAACAAGTACTCAAGTTACGCAATCGATTGCGAATTTTTGAAAGATATTTTACTCCCGGAAAATCTCTCTGAAGCATTCTATTTCAAATTATCTACTTTTGTGCATGCTAGATTTTAATGAAAGGCGGACGGTTTTTGTCACATGTAAGGATCGGTCCGTTGACTATTTGGAAAAGGAAATCCGTGAGTTAGGATTTTTTCCTGAGAAAGTGCACCGAACTGGAGTGGAGCTCAAAGCCTCTCTGGAGGATTGCATGGATTTGAACCTTCATCTCCGTACTGCTTCTCATGTACTGTTTGAGATTCGGAGTATTTACCTACATCAGGCTTCTGATATCTACCGGAGAATCAAGGCCTTGCCTTGGGAAGATTATCTAGACGTAGATGGCTATTTTTCGGTCAATTCGGTGGTAGAAAATGACACAGTTACCACCCCATTAATTGTCAATGTCAAAGTAAAAGATGCAATTGTAGATCGTTTTCGGGAGAAATTTGGAAGGAGACCTGACTCGGGTTCAGAGTTTTCAGGTTTAGTCATTCAAGTGTACTGGAAAGGGACACAGGCGCAAATTTATCTCAATACGACAGGAGATACCCTTGCCAAACATGGCTACAGGAAGATTCCCGGAAAAGCTCCAATGATGGAAGATCTAGCCGCAGCGACAATCATGGCTACCGAATGGAATACACGCGTACCATTCATCAATCCCATGTGCGGCTCAGGTACTTTGGCCATTGAAGCGGCCTTGATGGCATGCAAGCGCTTTCCGGGGCTTTACCGGGATCATTATGCTTTCATGAGTATTTTAGGGTATCCTGAGGAAGCTTATCAAGCAAAGATGAAAAAGCTCCGAGATAAGGTCATAGACAATCTAGGAGTGAAAATCATAGCTTCGGACATTTCGCTGCAGGCTATTTCTTTTGCAAAGGAAAATGCCGCAACGGCCGAGGTCGAGCATCTGATTGATTTTCAGGTATGTGATTTTGCAGAGACGGAAATCCCCGAAAAGCCCAAAGGTGTGATCATGTTCAACCCAGAATATGGAGAGCGATTGGGAGAAGAGGAAGAGTTGGCAGAAACCTACAGCCGAATCGGTGATTTTCTAAAACAAAAGTGTGCGGGTTACAGAGGCTACATTTTTACGGGGAATCTTAGCCTTGCCAAAAAAGTAGGTCTTCGGGCAAGTCGAAGAATTGAATTCTGGAATGGAACAATAGATTGTCGCTTATTAAAATACGATCTCTACGAGGGGAAAAAAGAAGGATAAAAAAACCGGGGTTAAGCCCGGTTTTCTTGTTATTGATGTTCGTCTCGAAGTAAATCATTGACGGTTTTTACCGGATTGAAAGTGATCAGAGGAACTTCCACAAAGAGTGTATTCCATCCAGCCATCGATCCGTTCCAAAGACCGGGAAGTTCAAGCGCTTTTAGCTCTCTTCCACTTTTTGATTTCTCCGTAATAAAACCGGTCTTCATGTCTCGGTACTGAAGTAAATCAAATTTTTCACCCTTGTAATTTCTCGTTCCGCAAACCAAATCCACTGGATTAAAATGAGTAGCTGCCTGCAAATGCCGTTCGGAGTTTGGGTCTTCCAAATTGATTTGGGCAGTTTCCAAAATTTGCAATGATTGGGAGCCGTCTTCTTCGGCTATCCAAAATGGTCCTCCTCCGGGCTCTCCGGTATTTTTCACCATACCACAAACTCGGATTGGTCGATTCAGCTTTCCCTTGAGAAAACTAAACTGCTCCATGCGAGGCATCCCATCAAATCTTGCCGGAAGCTTTCCTCCCAAATCTTCCACGTAAACTTTCTTTGCCCGATCGATGGCCGCAGGAGATATTTCGGTTTCAAGTTCTTCCAGTGCTTCGAATACTTTTCCTTGTACTTCCAGCAGGAGCCCACCGATTGCTTGTTTGTACTCTACCGTGGCTTGCTTGATTCGATCAGGCACCACGTTATCGATATTTTTGATAAAGATTAGATCAGCATCGATGTCATTTAGATTTTCGAGCAGTGCCCCGTGTCCTGCAGGTCGGAATAGAATACTCCCATCTTCCTCGAGGAAAGGCTCATTATCCATGGTGACAGCAATGGTGTCTGTGCTCTTTTTCTGTTGTGAATAGCTGACCTCGAACTTAAGGCCCGTTTCCTTTTGAAGCTGTGGAACAATGCTATCGATCTCAGCTCTAAACTTCTCTTCGTGTTCAGGAGAGACAGTAAAATGGATTTTTACGATTTTTCCTTTCCCGACAGCGTACTGACTTCCCTCTATCAGGTGCTCAAAAGCTGGTGTGCGTGTCCCGGATTCATAGCTATGAAACTTCAAGAGTCCCTTTGGGAGACTTCCATATCCCAATCCGTCATCATTAAGTAATGCAGCTAAAATCTCTTTATAATCTTTACGGTCCAAGCAGTCTGAAATGCTTGTTCCTCTGGTTTTTAAGACTTCGTCAAGATCTTGATAGAAGGCGAATTTTTCGATTCTATCCATAAACTTCTGGACAAAACCACTTTTGCTTATGTCACCGTCGCCATCCAAAAAGGCGAAAAGATCCTTGAACATTCTGGATGCAGCTCCTGAGGCTGGGACGAATTTGACAACTTCGATTTCAGCAGCTTTTTTTGGATAGGTTTCCTGAAAATGGTCCAAATCTTCATCAGACATGATTCGAATACCATTATTGGGAGTGGCAGGTCCTGTGATTTCTAAAAAAGGAAAGCCCGTTTTGAAATTTTCGATTTGCTGAGAAACGGTCTCTGGGTCCATTCCCTGCTTTTTGACTAGTTCGATTAGTTCAGTGTTCATGAATTTCGGTTTTTGAAAAGTATCCTTTAAGATAGCAGTCTATCTTACTTTGCTCAAAAAAGCAGTAATTTTTTTCCAAAAAATGCAATTTTCAATTTAGAAACCCATTCTTTTTAGAAACTCATCTTTTTTGCTTGGCGAAAGATTTGCTTGTTTGCCTCCATTCATGATTATGTAGCCTCCATCAGATCGAACGTATTTCTTGACTTCCTGTAGATTGATCAAGAAACTATTATGCGTTCGCATAAAATGCTGGTTTTGAAGGATTATTTCGTATTCTTTGAGATTTTTACTGACGAGAAGCTCTTTGCCACCAGACAGGAAAAACTTGGTATAAGAGCCAGCTGCTTCGCAAAACAAAATATCCTTTATGGGGATAAATTCCACTCCTTCGGCCGTAGAAAGGCAAATTTTTTGGTGCTCACTTTGTGGATTGGTAAGGTTGCCCAGAAGATTTTCTATAAGCTCCTGTCGGTTTTCACTTTCTTTTCGTTCAATTGCTTTTTGTACCGCAGCTTGAAGCTCTTCCAAATCAATGGGTTTTAGTAGATAGTCCAATGAGCTAAACTTGATAGCTTTGATTGCATAGTGCTCGAAGGCCGTAGTAAAAATCAACTGAAAATTAAGATGATTTAGTCGCTGAAGAACATCAAATCCAGTTCCCGTCTGAAGTTCAATATCTAAGAAAATCAACTCAGGTCTATGCACAGCTATTTTATTTACTGCATCGTCTACATTGGTGGCCTCTTCGACAAGTTGGACTTCAGGACAATATTCCCTAAGAAATCCCTTCAGAGTTTCCCTGCTGTGGAACTCATCCTCTACGATTAGGGCTGTGATTTTAGGGTTCATAGTTTTGGTAATTTGATGATGACTTTGGTTCCTTTTTCTAGATCTTCCAGATGGATTTGTGTCTTTTTGGAATTTCCATTGACCATCTTAAGTCTTTCCTCAGTGATACTGATACCCCTAGATGGTCTATGATCCAATGGCCTCAGTTTGGCGGATGCTTTTCTTCCGATTCCATTATCCTCTATTTCGCATCGAAAGTGGTTCTCCTCTTCAATAAAACGAATCCAGAGTTTTCTTTCCCCTGTTTGTTTGGGCATTAGACCATGCTTTAAAGCATTCTCCACGAATGGCTGCACGATGAGCATAGGCACTTCGAAAAAGCTCAGATCAGTATTGTCCGGCGTATTGATTTGGTACGAAAATGCATGATCAAAGCGAAGCGATTCTAGGTCAAGATATACCTTGAGTAGTTCGATTTCTTTTTCAAGACTGACATTCACATCAATGGAACTTTCCAAAACTTGTCTTACAAATTTGCTGAACTTGGTCAGATAGGAGAGGGCAGCCTCCTTTTGACCTGAGCTGATAAGATGTTGGATAGAGCTTAAACTATTGAAAATAAAATGGGGATTTATTTGTGCTCGAAGGGCCCCCATTTTGGTAGAAAAGGCCGATTTTTCAGCTTCACGCTTTTCGAGGTGGATTACTTTGATTTTGTAGGCCAGTCCCAAGGCAAAAATGGTGCTTTCAATCGCCGAACCAGCTATCATGTAATCCAAATTGAGAAAAAACATGGTCATTAGTGCACCTGAGGTGAAAATTATTGTGCCTGCTATGACAAAGTATTTCAGTTTGCTGGGATATCTAAAGAATAAAAAAATCACACCTCCAAAGGCAAAACTGGCCATAAAATACCGCTGAAAATCCATCAGTTGTGTCTGGATAATACTATATGGATTTTGCCAGATCATAATTGAAAGGACTACTATCAAAACTGTCAGCCCTCCTGCTATCCATTTGATAAGAAGATCAAATCGAGGCATTATTCTGGGTAAATCGAGAAAATGTCTGATGAATAACAAGTAGACCAAGTTGATTCCCAGCTGAGAGATAGTTCCTAACCAGAAATAGAGGTGATACTGCTTATAGCCAAAGGCATTAGCCAGATAGGGGCTTATTTGGGAAAAGTAAACAAGCTGTAGAATAAGAAAACTGCCATAATAGATGTATTGCTTTTCTCTCATGTAGAAAAAGAAAATGAGATTAAAAACTGTCAATACGGCCGCGGCCCCCAAGAAGAAAAATCCTAATACCTGACTCCGGAAAGAAGCAGGGCTTATGAAGCCATAAAAGCTTCTGTGTGAAATCTGATCAGAGAAATAAAAGACCTTATTATCCAAGAGTGGCGTCCTTCTGTAAAATTTGGCCTTGAGATATAATTTGTAATCTGGAAATAAATCTTGGGTGGAAATAGCCACATAAGTCGTGTAAGTAAGATCATTCCGTTTTAGGTCATTTTTACCGATCCGAGTCAAAGTCAAGGAGTCAATTTGGCTCTGTTTCCACAGGTAAAGCTGACTGAATTCTAAACTGCCTGGGTAGAGATAAATCGAATCTTGGCTTGAAAGTGCCTCAGAGTAGGCTGAAAAATCAAGAGCAAACCAATACTCATGTCGGTAGTCTGCGATACCGGCCTCTGAGGACGGTTTTAGATTCAAAGAGTCAATTTGATAAAGGAAATCCCAAAGAGTGACAGAAGTGTCGAATTTATAGATTTCGGGTTTGATAGCTTCATTGAATAAGATGCTCTGGGACCAGGCACAAAATGTCTGAAGGTAAATAGCCAAAAAAAACAAAAAGAATGGCTTCATAAAATAGGAAGTGCTAAGTTGACGATTTTGCAATGCTGCCCCTTATCCAGACAGGGTTCTTCTTTGGTTTCTACCTTAATATCTACTGTATTTACCTGGTTGATCAGGTCAATAATTGAATTCCAGGGGAGTACAGTTTGCCCGTTTCCGTTCTTTCTGTCTTTTTTTGCACGTGTAGAATCATTGATTCTGACCTGTAGTTTTACAAATTCTCCGCAGAGATCAAACCTCACAAAGATGGAAATCTCTCCATCAGCTTTTTGGATCTGTTCTTCCAGCAGGTTTTCTATGAGATTTTGTACGACTATACTGGGGATTTTGAGATTTTCCTCATTTAAACCCTCCGATACTTTGATCTCATAAGTAATTTTTTGTCCATATCGGAGTTTTTGAAGCTCCAAATACCACTTGACCATTTGGATTTCTTTGCCAAGCCAGGCAAACTCTTCTTTCAATTGGCTTAAAAAATATCTGAGGAGCTTTCCGAAAATATTCAAAAAACGAATAGAAGTACGCTTATCCTCTGACAGAATATGGTTTTGAATGGCATTCAGAGAATTAAATACAAAATGAGGGCTTAACTGTGCAGATAGGGCTTCAAGTTGTAGCTGGTAGCTTTTTCGTTGTAGTTCGAGTCGGATTTGTTGTTCCTCTTTCGCTTTTTTTTCAGCCCTAATTCTGGCAATTTGTCCGGAATAAATGGATGCTACAGCAGTCAAAATCTGGAGATGCTGCTGAGAAAAAAAATTAGCCTCCGAATTTTCACTATCGATTACTCCGATTACTTTTCCTTCCAAAAGGATAGGGACTGCTATCTCAGAAAGCCTGAAATGGTCGTCCGGAATGTAATCGCTATCTTCTCTTGTGTCATTTATTATTGTGGGAAGTCCTTTAGAAGCTACCTTTCCTGTGATCCCTTCTCCTATTTTTATTTTAAGTGGGTTGATTATCTCCTTTTCATTTGGGTTTTTTGGCCCTATTGCGGCTTTTTGGACTAGATAGTTTCCTTCTACCAAATAAATGACTGCATCTTCAAATCCCAATATCCCTATACAATTTTTGACTAGATCCCATACCACATCCTCCTCTTCCATCAGGTGGTGAAGTGAGCTGGAAAAGTGGAGAAGGATTTCTTCAATTTCCTTGGGCTGGATTGTTTTCATATCCCTGAGATTCAAGTCTTCTGGAATTTAAGAAATGTAAAATGAAATGGGTAATGTGACGCCATTAATAAATAGCAGATACTTTCAAAAGTAGTCTTCTAATCAATGAGGGCACTGTTTGATTGATCAAATTCCATTTCTGATTGACGGTTTGTGCTTTTGACTTGATATATTTTTAAAAGACTGGATTTCTGAGCTTTTGGGCTTGATTTTTTATCCAATCAATTGAAATGTGATTTTTGTCAAGGCAGATTTGGGATGTGTGAAAAAGGCCCAAATCGATTGAAATCCTCCCACTATGTTTGAATCGTCCGAAGGGAAGTTCCCTTCAAATAACGAAACCAATCAAACTTTATAACAAATGAAAAAGTCAATTTTAATCTTGGGAGTGATTACATTATCAGCATCACTTTCTCTCGCTCAGAACACATCTACATTGATGCAAACAGGAACCGACAACAGTGCGGTAGTGAATCAAATCGGAAAAGACAATTCCTCGGTGATTGATCAAAAGGGATCAACCAATTTGGCAGCTGTTCAGCAAGGAAACTTTGGTGGGGATGCGAACCCTTCTAATGATGCTAAGGCATTTATCCGTCAGGTGGGCTCTTTTAACAATGCTTCCATCTCTCAAAAACAAGCATCACCTCAAGGTACATTAGTGAGTTCTCATGAAATCGTCCAGAATGGTAGAGAGAATTTCGCCAATCTACGCTCATTTGATGGTGGAAATAAGGGCTATGTATTTCAGGATGGTATCAGTAACCAAGCATATGGAAGTCAAAATTCCTCCGGAAATTCTTTGAAAATCGAACAATTCGGAAATCTGAATATAGCGGAAGTTGACCAGCTTTTATCCAGTAATGGACTTGCCGAAATCTACCAGGAAGGAATTGAAAATAGAGCAAAGACCTACCAAGTTGGTAATGCCAACAGGGCATTCTTAGGTCAGGTAGGGGATCGAAATATTGCTCTTGAAATCAATCAAACCGGAAATGGTAATCTTTTGGGAGTCAGACAAGAGGGTGATGATAATACCTCGATTGTCAATCAAGATGGTAATTTCAATGTCGGCTCTATCAATATTCTAGGAGACGGAAACCTTTCCATTTTATCTCAAACAGGCACTCAGCATGTCTCAGCTCAATTTGTGGTAGGAAGCGGAAATGTCTCTGTAGTCACTCAAAACTGATAAATCACACAGCCTGGCCAATTTAAAACTGGCCAGGTTTTTTTCCGCATAAATCATACAAGGCCCAAAAAGTTCTACTACCATGAAGAATCCTAATTTTATTTTCCGTCCGATTATAGGAATGGCATGGCTGTTCCTTTTTCCGTTCGTTGCAATGGCCCAAGAGCTCCAAACAGCGACTACCGAACCATTTTCTCTAGATGAAAGTCACACCTCTTTTCGCCAAAAAGGGAATCTGGTTCGTATGGTACAAGTCGGAGATCAAAATATATCCTGGGCTCAACAGCAAGGGGAAAATACGCTTCAAATGAGTCAAAGAGGTTTTTCCAATTCTAATTTCAGCAAACAACAAGGGATTCAAAATCAGATAGTCCTTACCCAAATTGGAAATTTCAATGAGTCCAATCTACAAGTTTTCGGCAGCAAAACTCATATCTATTCGCTTCAAGCAGGGGATGAGAATCAACTGGTGGCCAGAATAGAAAATAGATCAGAATCCCGTCATTATAGCTCATTCACGCAGCAGGGGAGAGGAAATCAAATCGATTTGACACTAATTGGGGAAGGAGCACCAGCATCCATGGTCCCGAGAATTGAAGTGTCTCAACAGGGTCAGGGGCATGTGTTAAATGGGGTTATTGAATCTTATCATAGCCCTATATCAGTAACACAGACGGCCGGTGCAGGTGGAGCAGGGATGCGATTAAATATTTCATCTAGTGCTTTTGGTTTGCCCCGACAATGAAACACGGGACTTGCTATTTCTAAAAAAATGAGAGGAAAAAATATTCTCTAGATTTTGAATGAATGCCAAACTGAATTAAGAATTGTTTAGTGATTCGAATAAAATTTCAACAAGCTCCTGCTCTGAATAGACAGGAGTTTTTTTGTGATCGCTTTTCAAATTGACCGATCGCCCTTTTGAATTGATGAATCGCAAAAAGGCCCAAAATTTCACCCTTTTATCACTGAATTTTTGCCTCATCAATTGAAATGTATCTTTTGTCAAATCATAAAGATGATAGGTGAAATTGTCTAAAAATCAACCAATTACAGCTGCTAAGTTTGAATCGTCGGAAGGGAAATTCCCTTCAAAACACGAAACCAATCAAACATAATAAAAACATGAGAAAGTACATTTTAGCAATCGGTGTAGGAGCATTACTTTACGGCTCAGGATGTGATTCGATGAATCAGGAAAACACAGTACCTGTAGATTTGGAGCAGCAGGAAATTCATTCAGAAGAAGGTGGGGAAAATTATCGTCGAGGGTTTAATTTTCCAAAGCTTGAACTAAAGGCTAAGAGGAATTATCGAATGATGGAAAATGCCTATCAAATGCTTCCGTCTTATTTGCCTTTGCAAAAGGTGGAGGGAGCATATGAGACTAGCAGAAGCCGTGAACAATTCGTAGAAAAAATGATTATGGCTTCTCTTGAGATTTTTGATAATAACATCCAGCGAAGTGGAAGATTCCTAAGTCCGCTATCAAGAAGAAATCATCAATCCTTAGCAGCAGATGAGCATGAGGTAGAATATGATATTTTGGCTGGGAAATTTAAGGATGATGATGAGGCCTTAGCAACTCTTGCAGGTTTTATCAAAATTGGTGACATTAAAGGGGAATCACAAGACAAAAAATACCCGATTTTCAAATTTGTCGGAAACAGCTCTACTACATCAGGAGATGATTGTAAAGGAAAGGGACCCTGGTGTGATAGTATTCCACCCATCAAGCAGCCTGATATCGAGAAATTAGTTGATTGGTTGCCGGTATTGGCACGCACTCAAGCCCAACCAGCAGCTTTGGCTCAGCAGCTTGATATTCTAAGCGGTGAACTGGATCAGCGAATTATTATAGGATTGCTCCTTCCTGCGGTACAAAAGCAGGCAGATGTTCCGCAAGCTAATGCAGATGGTGAACATAAGGATTGGATAAATATTGAGAGTGTAGGCAGATCTTATGGATTGGAGCTCGGTAAATCAGCTGGTACATACATGGCTTTTGGGGCAGGAGGCTCAATTTTTGGTCTAGTGAATGAAAAATATGATGCCTCTGGTGATATGGATTGGGCTACTATTCAGCTGAACCGAAGAAAGTTCGAATTTGAGATGCTTCTACTTTGGTCTAAATGGTGGGAGGCTCAGCAAGAAAGAGATCCTGCAAGAGGTTAATGAAATAGTTAATTGTTAGATTAAAAACCGGATCTTTTGATTCGGTTTTTTTTGTGCCAAAATCCTTATATCATCTTCGTGAATCTGGAGTATTCGGGGGTATCCTCCCGTGACTTGGGCATCGCTTAGCAAGCAAATGACTTTTCCTCCCGGTGTCAGTTGGACAGTGCCGGGGTAAACTGGCGTGGTGTATATTTCTGAAAGTTGATTAGGAAAGGATTCTTCAAGCTGGATAGCCATACTGTTTTTTAAGGTTGAAATGGTGAATTCAAGGCCCATAATTTCTTCCTTCTCACTTTCAGAGAGTTGGTAAAATTCTGGTCCTGCATACACTCTTATTGTTGATTCCGAGAGGTATTTATAGTCCCAATTTGCTTGACTAGATGTCTGAATGATAGGTGTTTCGTGATTGGTAAAATAGGGGATATAATCTCCCTTTTTTATAAAATCTTGATCACTGATTCCTGTGAAATAGCTTCTCGAATCAAGCCAAGAGGGACTTCGGAAGCCCCACTTTATTCCGAGGTATAGAATACTGCCTGATTCAAAGTTTCCAATTTCTAGCTTTGACCCTTCCAAAATAGGAATCAGACCAGATGAGCTAGTTTCCTTCCCATTCAAAAATACTTGAGCTTTAGCACCAGCAAGGCAAATCAGAGTCGGAGCGTCAAATCGAATGGAGAAACCTGGTTGGGTGATTTCCAGTACGGCGTCATCTTGGTGGTTTCTCAGTAAATGGTTTACCCATAGATAGGCTAAATGATCCAATGGACCTGCTTGAGCGATCCCATATTCAGCCATCCCATTCCGTCCCAGATCTCTGATTTTGCTGCCTGGGCCAGTCTTCAAAATGCTGGCAGATGCAGGGTCTTTGATCATGACTGTCCTAGAATTTTGGCGCTAGCTGATAATTCATCAAATTCTTCCTCAGATATCGGATAAAATCGAATGAAGTCTCCGGGTTGCGGATTCACCGGAGGGTTTTGGCCTTTGTCGAAAATTTGAATTGGAGTTTTTCCGATGACATGCCAACCTCCCGGGCTGTCCAGAGGATATATCCCTGTTTGCTTCCCTCCAATAGCTACTGATCCTGCGTCAATCTTTCGATCAGGAATGCGTTTTCTAGCCGATATCAAATCTGGATGCAGACCTGATAAATACATGAATCCCGGCAAAAAGCCATAAAACTCCAATACATATTCACTCTGACTGTGAATCTGAATCAGATTTTCTTTGCTAATGGCTTTCTCCTTACAAAGCTGATCTAAATCCTTTCCGAATTTTCCTCCATAGCAGACTGGGATTTCCCAAGTTTGGGGTATTAAATCTTCTGAGTTAAAGCATTTGGGAAGTGAATTATAGAAATCCTCCGGACCTTCATTTTTCCAAACAATACTGATAGTCTGATACCCCTGTCTGATTTCAAGGAGTTTTGAATGGTATTGATTCTCCAGCCATTTTTTAAGGCCAATTCTAGTGTTGCGAAGGCTGCTTGAGGGTTCTTCCTCCCAAAACAATTCCCATATTCTTGGGGTGATTTTCCTTAATTTTGGTCTTTTGACTACCATTTCCTAAAGATTTTGGGAAGAAAATCAAGAATCCCCGGATTGTCTCCGTGAAAGCAGATCGTTTCTGCCGACACTTTAATCTCTTTGCCGCTTTTGGTATGGATTTTTGACTCTTTTAAGATCGGAGAAATGTGTGCTTCAATTTCCTCAAAACTTGTTAGAAGTGCTCCTTTTTCAGTTCTTCGGAGTAAGAGTAATTGATCCGTGTAAGCTCGATCTCCAAATAGCTCTTTTCTGGTTTTTAGCCCCACAAATTTTGCAGCTCGCTCCATTTCCGAAAAAGGAGGTACGAAGACGGGGATCTCCGGAAATTCGGAGTATAAAAATTCACTCAACCAATTGGCAAGTTCTGGTTGTGATGCTGCATCATTGTAGAGCGCACCATGAAATTTGATATGGTCAAAATCCATTTCCTGAGCTTGAATTACTTCTTGAAATAAATGGATTTGCTCGAGCAAGGTATCCAGCAATTGCATCCGATGCATCCGGTAGGATTTTCTGCCGAAATTTTTCCGGTCAGGGTAGGAGGGATGAGCTCCTACTTTTTTTTCCAATTCGCCACAGGCTAATACCGTCTCCCGAATACTGTCTCGATCTCCGTAATGTCCACCGCAAGCCACAGATGCAGCGTGGAGGTATGGGATCAGTTTTTTTTCGTGGGGAACTCCTTCTCCTAAATCGATATTGATTTGTAGGCTTTTCTGCATGAGGGAAGTTAGGAAATTCAGAAATGATTTTTGCCTTCGACATTACCAATTGTCTCAAAATTGACTTGAATGGCTATGTTTTTTAATTTTAACGTATGTGAAACAAAAACCTAAATTCTTATGGGAAAAGGAGATTTGAAATCTAAACGAGGAAAAATCAATCGTGGAACTTTCGGAGGAAGCAGACCCAAAAAAGAAGCCAATCGCCAAGCGAGGCGCCTGAAATGGGGTTTAGAAAAAAATGATTGATTGATGTACCAGGGGCTTCGGCCCCTTTTTTTATCCTCTAGGCTGAATCATCAATACTTCCTTTGTTTTCTTGTCAATCAGGACGGTCAGAGGTCCCTTGATCAAATCTTCAAATGTTTTGAAGGTTACAAAAAATTGATTTTCTGATTCTTTTACAACTGCATCTTCCCAAGACTCAGTCAGCGATTCTCGATCAACTGGCTCCAAGGCATCAAATGCTATTTTTCGGATTTTTTCAAAAGCTTTTTGATTCATGATTTCCTAAAGGTTATTGTAATGCTTGATCCATTCATTTAGCTGTTTGAAGTCCAGTTTCCCTTCGGCCACTTTGAGGTGATGCAAGATGGCCAAAGACTTTTTCATTCGACTTTCTGGATTTTTTACTTTGGTGACCAAATAGATTAATGATCGCTGCTTTCCTGGAGTAAGGGAGTTGAAATATTTTTGTCCTTCTTCATCTTGATCCAAAAGTACCTCAAACTCTTCAGGGACTTCATGACCATACTCGCTCTGATCTTGCTCTAGCGAAATATTGCATAGGCTATCTTCATTTAGTCCGAGCTTTTTTCTAAGATTTTTGGTTACGAGAATATACCAATATTCTTTGGCTTTCATCAATGCAACATGGAAAGGACCTTCTTCCTCAAACCAGGCCAATACTCTCCGGTTATCATCACGAATCATTGAAATAGCTACCTCATCCGGCACCGGGAAGTGATACTGCCAATGATTGTAGTCAAAGGCTGATAGTTTGCTGGGGAATTTTTGTCTCACTCTTTAATCAGTTTGACGGCGATCTCGCCTTCATTAAGCTTAAGGGTTAAAATCAGCTCTTCGACTGTGACTTGAAAGCTGCGGATATTCTTCAATTCACCAGTCAGGGTATTGAGTAGTTCCACTCGATAGGTTCCCGGCGGTACATTCAGCTTTAGGTAGCTGGACTGTTCTCCTGCCTCGACCACAAAGAATCCATACCCCTGATTTCCATTTTTCATGGCATAGGTTAGGAATCCAGGAGACCCAATTACCACATCCTGATCAGGAGTGAGGAATTTCAAGTCAAAGGAATGGAAGAAGTCATGGAGGATTTTCAACTGCTTTCTAAGACTCACACTACCACCTCCAGGTGCTTCATTCACAAGTGTGCCATCTTCTTTTCCGGTGAAAAATGAATAATCTAAATTATTGAAAAGCCCTCCGCCAGAAAATAAAAATGCCCAAGCCTGTCTTCGGTAAACCATGTCGGAGTTTCCGGCAAACCCTGATTCATCAAAGCCAATTACCCGATCCCAATGATAATTCATTGTGGCAGATTGGGGCCAGTTGTAGTGAAAATTTAGAATGGAAATATGTTCAGATATTTTGGAAAGCGGGGCGTAGAAGTTTGCGTAATTCTGGGCGATCAGGTGCTTCTTGGGAAGGCCGCTTTCTGATTCTACAATGGTTTTGACCATTTCATCTTGCCAAGCCAAGGAAAGTGAGTCTGCAATGTCGATTTTTTCTGTCCAGTCAGCATCTAATGAATATTGATTTTTCAGATTTAGGATGGATCGACCTCGGTCGGACCAAGGCTCATTTTGGATTTCAAAGAAGAAGTTCGGGTATGGGTTGAGTTCTTTCACCAACTTGCTGACATAAGACTTTTGAAGTTCGAGCAAGGATCCGTTTCGAGTAGTGTGTACCAGTTTTCGCTCAAGTGGAGCTGCTGAATCTATTCTGTTTAAAGGGTTTTGGGGGTTGATTTCCCAGTGTTCATCTGTGTAAATGGAAGAGAAAAAAGTAACTTCTACGATGATGTCGAGCTCCTCAGCCAGCCTCATAAACTCATGTAATCTCTCAAAATAGGTGGGGTTATAGCTTGACCAGTCGTACAAAATTCTTCCGTCACGCTCCACGGTATTCCAGGGTGTGATTACCCGGTTTTTCTCTGGTGCTAGCGTGTTGTATTTGATCCCAAAGCTGGTAGAAGCTATTTCAAAATAACTTCCCATAAAAATCCGGGTATAGTTCATGCCCTCTTGATGTAGTGTCCTCAAGTATTTCTCAAAGTCAAAATCCAAATTCACCAAGGCACCATAGTGTTCGGCAGAGGTAATTAGGGCTAATGGTTTTCCTTTGTATTCGAAATAGTGAGGGTTTTCCGGCAAGAGTTTGATCGGCTCTTGACAGAAGGCTATCGAATGGAGAGAAAGTAGTAATAGGGTTAGAAAAATTGGAAAGGGTTTCATTGCTCGGTTATTTTTATCAAATTAAGAATTAATACTTACAAGTTAAATCTTCATTTTAGATGCTTTCCGTAGCATAAATTTAATTCATGCCCCTTCGATCAAAATTACCCCATTTAGGTACCACCATATTTACGGTCATGTCTCAAATGGCCAAAGATTATAATGCTATCAATTTATCTCAAGGCTTTCCAGGCTTTGATTCGGATCCAGTGCTCTTGGAGTTGGTTGCTAAGTACACCAGAGAAGGATACAACCAGTATGCTCCGATGGCTGGAATTCCTGCTCTTAGAGAGGTATTATCATCCAAAGCAGAACGTTGCCATGCATATAGACCTAATCCAGAAACTGAAATCAGTATAGTTTCAGGGGCTACTGAGGCTATTTTTTGTGCGATCACTGCGGTGGTTAAGCCCGGTGATGAAGTCTTAATTTTGGAGCCTGCCTATGATAGCTATGAGCCTGCTATTCTCCTCAGTGGTGGAATTTCCATTCATATTCCTTTGAAAAAAGGCGATTTTTCAATCGATTGGGAAAGGGTTATTTCCTCCGTGACTTTTAAAACCAAGGCAATCGTAATCAACACTCCTCACAATCCTTCCGGCTATGTTTGGTCTTCTTCGGATTTGGATCATTTGGCCCAACTGATAAGGGATCGAAATATCTTAGTGATCAGCGATGAAGTATATGAGCATATCACTTTTGATGAGAGAAAGCATCTGTCTCTCATAGGACATGAAGAGTTGAGGGAAAAGTCATTCGTATGCGGATCATTTGGCAAAACCTTTCATGTGACAGGATGGAAAGTAGGGTTTTGCATCGCCCCACCAGAACTGATGGAGGAGTTTCGTAAGATTCATCAATTTGTCACTTTCAGCACGGTGACACCAATCCAATATGCTTTGGCAGAATACCTGAAGACTCCATCTAATTATGAATCAGTTTCTGAATTCTATCAGAAAAAGCGGGATTTTTTCTGCCAGGGATTAAAAACAACAGGCTTGGAATTTAGTCCTGCGCAAGGAAGCTTTTTTCAGATGGCCTCCTATGGTTACCTATCAGATATCTCAGATAAGGAATTGGCGGAGCGTATGACAAAGGAACTCAAGGTTGCCTGTATTCCGGTTTCTGCTTTTTATCACAATGGGCAGGACCATAAGTTTATTCGATTTTGCTTTGCAAAAGAAGATTCCGAGTTGCAGGAGGCACTAGGAAGATTGGAGGGTTTGAAACGAATTCTATAAAAAAACCGGCAACGTTTCCGCTGCCGGCAGGCTGTGTTAAGTTCCTGTTTTTCAAGGAATCAGGCCAAAGACTTTCTACAAAATTCCAAACATTTTTGTACTTCAGAGACAGGATCCGAATTTTCAGGAACTTGATATTCCAATTCGATCGTAGCTGGAAATTTGTATTTGTTTTTTTGCATCATTTTCAAAACATCTCCAATCGGAGTGTCACCAGTTCCCCAAGCTACATTTCCTTTACCATGCTCAGGTGTCTGCCTGTCCTTGGTATGCATACTGAGAATCCGCTGATGGTTTTTTTCAATCAGTGGAAAAAGATCTTGGTGTCCTGCAGCGATATAGTGACCCATATCTAGATTTAGTGCATTGTTTGGGCTCTGAGCCAAGGCGCTGTCCCAAAAGTCAAAAGTTTGCTGCTCATGACCATGATAGGCTACAGACATTTTATTTTGCTCGCCCATTTTGCCCAACTTGAGTGTATGCGCATCATTAGATGGATGCTCTAGCGTGACATGAGAAGCTCCCAAAGCTCTCGCTGCTTTCATTCCATAGGCGATTTCTGCATCGGTATTATTAAAGCCGAAAGCACTGGGCTTGAAGGCATAAATGCTTACACCTGCATCCTTGTACATCTTTCGAAGCTTTTCAAATGGAGCCATATCGGCACTTGCTCTCCAATCAGCCACAGCTTTTGAATAAGCCTCTGCCTCCGATTGGATATCCTTCAACTCTTTTTGCTCATCTTCGGTCAAATTTTCTCCGGCTCTAGCTTTCCGGCCAAGTTGCCATGCTTTCCTGCGATCAAAATTAGCCTGAGGCATTCCGGCAAAACTCTCTGCAGGATCACCCATTAGTTCGATTGCTGAAATTCCACTGTCCACGACATATTTTAAAGTTGCCTCTGCACTTTGATCGGGAAGAGATCGAAAGGAATAGGTGATGCAGCCGATTTGTACGCCATTGATTCGACTATCGGGCTTGTTCCAGCTTTTAATTATTGCTGGTGCACCCTTCAATAATCCCGGAGCTACCGCAAGTGAGGCTACTCCAATTGCAGATTTTACGAGAAATTCCCTTCTGTTTTTCATTTGTAATAATAGGTTTGAGAGCAAGTTTGGCTTTCTATTGTGTCAATTTAAATGAATAGAAACGAAATTCAGAATTTTTCTTACGTATTTTTTAATTAATTTTTCAATTAGTCTAGAAAGTCGGTGTTATTCAGCAGGTTTTTTCTTAGCTGAACAGCTGATTTTATGCGATTGAAAAGTTTTTTGCAGGTTTTTATTCGCTTGTTTCTAGCTTAGGATCAATAAAACCTTAAAATCATGAAGAAATTTAATTTATCACAATGGCTATTGGTTCTCCTGCTGGTGATTTCAGCAGGCTTAACTACGCATGCTCAGTCGGAGAAAAGTCTCCTGTGGAAGATTAGTGGGAATGGACTAGCTGAAGATTCTTATCTGTTTGGTACCATTCATTTGATCTGTCCTGATCAGTTTATGATGGATGATAGAATCAAAGAGGCCTTTGAAAATACTGATCAGCTTGTGATGGAGCTCGATATGGATGATCCTACGATGCAGCAGAAAATGCAGCAACTTTCGCTAAATGCAGGAATGAAAAACCTCGAACCTCAGATCAAGGAAGAATACAAAGAGGCTCTGAATAAGTTTTTGATGGAAAATTATGGTGCTAATATCTCCCAGTTTGGAGTGCTTAAGCCATTTGTGCTGTCGAGCATGATTATGCTGAAGCAGCTTCCTTGTGAGCAGATTGAAAGCTATGAGCTGTTTTTTACCAATCTAGCAACTGAACAGCAAAAGGAGATTTTGGGCTTAGAAACGGTTGAATTTCAGATGCAGGTTTTTGATCAGATCCCCATTGATTATCAGCTAGATGAGTTGGGAAAAATGGTTACCGAAGATTATACACAAAAGGAGTTTGCCAAAATGATTGAAGCCTATCGGGCCGAAGATTTGGATCAGTTGTATAAAATGATAGCTGAATCAGGCACTATGACCGGGGATTTTGCGGAGATCATGCTAGATGACAGAAATGAAGAATGGATTGATGATATGGAAAATCTAATGAAGGAAGAAGCAACCTTTTTTGCGGTAGGTGCGGGACATCTCGGTGGAGAAAACGGTGTGATAAGCTTACTTGAGAAAGCTGGGTACAAAGTAGAGGCTGTGAAGTAAAATGAATATGCTGAGAGGAACTCCAGTAAAACTTAACCATACGCAATTATATTGGGTGTTTCAGGTTCTAGGCTGGAGTTCCATAGTTTTTGTGGAGACGGTCAATTATACCTTTTTTATTTTTGGACAGTTTCAGTGGGAATATTTTTTCCAGTTTCTTGTAATGGCAAGTTTAGGGGTTTTGGTTTCTCATTTCTACAAAAAATGGTTTATACCGAAATCAATCTTTGAAAAAGATCTATCGCGGATTTGGATCAAGGGAGTTTTTGATGTTTTGGTAATTTCATTTTTGATGACCTTTTTTCTATATGTTCCAATGACTGTATTTACCAATCCAGATGACTTTTCAAAAAGGGAGTTCTGGATCAGCTTTTTTGGGCAGGTGATGAATCTTGGAAGGTACGTGATGGGTTGGGTAGTGATTTATTATCTGTATCACATCATGAAACAGAATCAACACGTAAAGGAACAAAAGCTCATCTTAGAGAATGCTGCCAAATCAGCAGAACTTGAACTTCTGAAAAATCAACTTAATCCCCACTTTTTATTCAATTCATTGAATTCCATCAAAGCTTTGGTTTTGATCGATCAGGAAAAGGCCAGAGATGGAATCATCAAACTTTCAGAGCTCTTGAGATTCTCTTTGAACTATGAGCGGGTGACTTTGATAGCCATTCAAGATGAAATGAATGAAGTTCAAAAATATTTGGAGTTAGAAAAAATTAGGTTTGGGGATAGGTTGGAATTAGAAATCCAGCTAGAGGAGGATACCATGGAGCTCAAAATTCCTCCCGCCATGGTTTTGACCCTTGCTGAGAATGCAATCAAGCATGGAATCAGTCAGGTTCCCGATGGAGGTATGGTAAGGGTGGTCTGTCAAAAGCGAAAAGGGAATTTGAGGATTATGGTTACAAACCCTGGTAGCTTGGATGGAAAGCAAACATTTGGGATCGGTTTAAAAAATGTGACTAAGCGATTACAAGCACTATATGGTAATGATGCTTCCTTTGAATTGGTCAGGAATGCTAAAGAAGAGATTGAGGCTAGAATATTGATTCCAAATATTTGAGTAATGCAAAAAACAGTTTATCTAGTTGATGACGAATTGCTCGCCTTACAGGAGATGGAGGTAATGCTGAAGCCCTTTTCTGAATTGAAGGTGATCGGCAAAAGTGCCCGTGTAGAAGAGGCAGTGAGAGAATGTAATGACCTAAATCCAGACCTTATTATTTTGGATATTAATATGCCAGGGATGGATGGTTTTCAGTTTTTAGAATCTCTAAACTCTGTAAATCAAGTGATTTTCGTGACGGCCTATGATCAATACGCTATCAAGGCCTTCGAGATTAATGCCTTAGATTATCTGCTAAAGCCGGTCAATCCACTGAGACTTCAGGATGCCATTAGACGTTTTCTCCTAAACTCAGAATCGGAGCATGCTCCCTCCCAAAAACTTTCTTTGGACAAAAAGATTTTTATTAAGGATGGAGACTCCTGTTATTTTGTGGCTGTCCATAAGATTTTTCTTCTGGAAAGTGTCGGAAACTATGTGCGGGTTCATTTCGAAGATCAGAAACCTTTGTTGCATAAATCGCTTTCATATCTAGAGGAAAGGCTCCCTGAGGATCTTTTTTTCAGAGCAAATAGGCAATTCATCTTCAATTTGGATTTCGTGAAAAAAATAGAACCTTATTTTAATAGTACGCTGGTGATTCATTTGAATTCGGGACATCAAATTGATTTGAGTCAGCGACAGAGTGTGAGATTTAGAGATTTGACCGGTATTTAGAGGAATGATAAATTCAAAACTCAATCAACGGATAAGTTCAGGAGTTTTTGAAAAGGAGTTTCAATTTAAAACTTCTAGAAGCTCAGGACCTGGTGGTCAAAACGTCAACAAGGTAGAGACAAAGGTCGAATTGCTTTTTGCTGTAAATTCATCCGAGGTGCTAACTGAGGAGGAAAAAGAAATTCTCGCCAAAAAAGCTGCAAATAAAATCGACCAAGAAGGAATTCTTCACCTGACAGCACAGGATAAGCGGTCCCAAATTCAAAATAAGGACTTGGTCATTCGAAAGTTTTATGACCTACTTCGCAAGTCCTTTGCAAAAAAGAAGGTTAGAAAAGCAACAAAACCGAGCAAGGCAGCTATCGAAAAGCGACTGAAAGCCAAGAAGATAAAAGCTGAAAAGAAGTCGGGTAGGGGTTGGAGTAAAGATTATTAGATCAATCAAAAATCCTGATTAGAAGTTTTTCGCATACTTTCTGACTGAGCGATTCCCGCTCCTTTTCACCATAAGCTACCGTCATACTCTGGTCAAAGGATTCTTTTGAAAGAATCTTCAATTCTGTACCGAGACTCAGTTGGCGAGAATTAAGATAAGCCAAAAATTCCGCTGAAGAGTCAGATAGAGCAGCGATTACTGCTTCTTGGCCGGGCACTGCTTCACTCAGACTTTTTAAATGCAGTTCTTGTATTCTTCCCTGCTTGTCCGGAATAGGAGAACCATGCGGGTCTACGGTCGGAAAGCCCATCATTTCGTCCATTCGCTCAAAGAATTTCGGTGCATGAATATGCTCTACTTGCTCCGCAATTTCATGGACCTCTTCCCAGCCAAAGCCCATTTTATTGACTAAAAACATTTCTGTAAGCCGGTGCTTTCGAATGATTAAAGCGGCAGCTTTTTTTCCCTGCTCGGTCAAAATCACAGGCTTGTACTTTTCATACTTGCACAATCCCTGTTTCTGAAGGGTCTTTACCATGCTATTAGCAGTAGGCATACTGACGCCCAGTTGATTAGCCAAATCAGAGATACTTGCCTCTCCCTGATTATTAGATAAGTTGAATAGGGCTTTTAGATAGTTTTCCTCTGTGATAGATGCCATGGAATCTTATTTTTCTCAAATATTTTTAAAAATACTTTCAAATCAAATTTGTTAGAATAATCTAACAAAATATATTTGCATATCTAATTACCGATTTAAAACGAAAAATTCTTATAATTGCAACAATGTTGCATTAATTATGAAAAAGCTATACGGTTTCTTAGTTCTTATGTTTTTTTCCTCATATGGAGCTGTTGCCCAGGGGAATCTTTCGGGGAGAGTAGTTCAAGCAGATAAGCCGCTTGAATTTGCTTCTGTCTATCTACCTGAGCTAGGTAAGGGAACTATGACTGATAGTGCTGGATATTTCTTGTTAGATGATCTGCTCCCTGGCACTTATCGGGTAGAGGTTTCGATGATGGGTTATCGTAAATCTGTGGAGGATTGGACAATTCCCTCTAAGGAAGAACTTGTGATTTCGCTTAATCCATTAGATACAAGCCTGGAAGAAGTGGTAGTCAGTGGAACGCTACAGGAAGTTTCCAGATCGAATAGTCCCGTTCCTATTGAGGTTTACAAGGATGGATTCTTCAAAGCCAATCCAACACCGTCCATATTTGAATCACTTCAGACTATTAATGGAGTCCGTCCTCAGATCAATTGTAATATTTGTAACACGGGAGATATTCATATTAATGGTTTGGAAGGGCCTTATACCATGGTTTTGATCGATGGGATGCCGATTGTAAGTGGATTGGCAACTGTTTATGGCTTGACAGGAATACCACAATCTTTGATTGATCGAATCGAGGTGGTCAAAGGCCCGGCATCGACGCTATACGGTTCAGAAGCAGTGGGTGGATTGATTAATATCATTACTAAGAGCGCGGAACTGGCGCCCATCGTTTCAGTAGATGCTTTTGGGACGAGTTGGGGGGAGGTCAATCTGGACCTGGGTCTTAAAACAAAGATTGGTGAACGTGTTCATTCTATGACTGGGGTTAATATTTTTCAGTATGATAATCCAATTGACAACAATGAGGACGGGATGACAGATGTGACTCTTTCAAAGCGTATTTCACTTTTTCAAAAATTTCGCGTAGATCGAAAAAACAGAAAGGAGTTTAATGTAGCCTTAAGGTACCTCTATGAAGATCGCTGGGGAGGAGAAATGAATTGGACACCAGAATTTCGAGGTGGTGTCGAGATCTACGGAGAAAGCATTTACACGAGTCGCTGGGAGCTTTTTGGAAATTATGAACTTCCAACCATTGAAAATCTGAACTTTCAGTTTTCTGCCAATGGACATAATCAAAATTCGGTATACGGAGATATGCTTTACCTGGGAGATCAGAAAATTGCCTTTGGTCAATTGACTTGGACCAAGTCCCTAGGTAATCACCAACTCCTTTCAGGTCTTGCTTATCGCTACACCTACTACGATGACAATACTCCCGCTACTGCAAGTGCAGGATTAGATCAGAATTTGCCATCTGAAATTCATCTTCCAGGGGCGTTTGTTCAGGATGAAATTCAGGTAGGTAAAAATAAAAGCCTTCTTTTAGGAGCCCGCGTTGATTACAATTCGGTTCATGGGCCTATATTTTCGCCTCGCGCAAATTTCAAAGTATCTTCCTCTGATCAAAGTTTAATATTTCGACTTTCGGCGGGGAATGGATTCCGCGTGGCAAATGTGTTTACCGAAGATCATGCAGCGTTGACTGGAGCAAGAGATGTGATTTTCGAAGAAGAGCTCCAGCCAGAGCGATCCTGGAATACGAATGCGAATTTGGTAAAGAAGTTCTATACTAATTCGGGAGCCTTTTTGAGTCTAGATGCCTCGGCCTTTTACACTTATTTCACAAATCGGATTATCCCTGATTATGAAACCAATCCTAATCAGATCATTTACGCAAATCTTGATGGGCATTCGGTTTCCCAAGGAGTTTCTTTGACCACAAACTTCGCTTTACCCAGTGGGTTGGAGGGAAATATTGGTGCGACATTCTTGGACGTAACACTTACTGAGGAAGGAATTACTGAGCGTCAGATTTTGGCAGAGCGGTTTTCTGGGGTGTGGAATATTGCCTATAGTTTCTCAAGAATAGGTTTGAAAATTGATTATACCGGAAACGTATACGGCCCGATGCGATTACCATTGTTGGGAGAATTGGATCCTCGTCCAGAGTATTCTCCTTGGTTTAGTATTCAAAACATCCAAGCTACAAAAGTGATTGGAAAGCGATGGGAGATTTATGGCGGTGTAAAAAACCTTTTGAATTTTTTACCTCCGGCCAATAGTATTGCCCGTGCATTTGATCCATTTGATAGGGGAGTGGACTTTGCAGAGGATGGAAGCGTGATTCCTACTCCAGGAAACCCTAATGCTTTGACATTTGATCCGTCATACATGTTTGCTCCGAATCAAGGAATAAGAGGATTTCTAGGGGCTCGCTTTACAATACTCGATTAAAAATTGAATCAGTCAGGCTTCAAAAACTAACTCCGGTCACCAAACCGGAGCCAGAATGAGCAGAAGTTATATGAAAAGGAAGGAATAAAAAGTACCAAACAGTCCTTCCTTTAAAAGTCGTTTCTTTCAAAAAGGAATAGCAAAAGTTGTTTATCACCCGAGACAAAACTAGTAAAAATATTTAAAAGAAAAACAATCTCTTATTGGTTTACAATAAAATATTTATGATTTATAAAATAAAAAATTGGATTTTTTTATTTTAAATCGATTGCGAAGGGCCTCAGGCACTTCCAAGCCAATAAATTATCAAAGCGTTAATTTTTTTGAACTCAGTTAAACTTTTATTTCTCAATTTTCTCGTAACTGGCCAAGACACCTCTTACCATGGCAGAACTGAATCCTTGATGCTCCATTTCATTTAGCCCTACGATAGTACATCCCTTTGGAGTGGTGACCTTATCAATCGCTTCCTCAGGATGCATATTTTTTTGAATCATTAGCTGGGCGGCCCCCTTTACAGTCTGATTTACGATTTGACTGGCTGTTTTAGCATCAAAACCGATTTGTATTCCACCTTGAATCATCGCTCGCATAAATCGTAGAACGTAAGCTATTCCGCAGGCACCAAGGACAGTAGCTGCTTCCATTAGGCTTTCATCAATCGTGATAGTCTGACCGATAGAATCGAAAAGTTCTTTTACCAATTGCTCTTGCTGGGAGTTCGTATTCTTGGAACAAATACAGGTAATGGATTCCTGAATATCAGCAGCGATATTAGGCATGGCTCGAAAAGTCGGGCTGGTTGGATTAATATTTTCTAGAATTTCATCCAAAGTCACTCCGGTTGCTAGGGAAACAATCATTTGATTTATTTCATCTAGGCCCGGTTTGATTTCCTGCAATATTGAAGGGATGTTGTAAGGTTTGACACCCAGGATTACAATGTGGCTGCTTTTAACTGCTTCTAAATTATTCGATAAAGTATGTACACCCTGATTTTCAAATTCTTTTAAAGAGCTTGTATTTCGTTTGGTGAGTGTCAGATTTTTCGCTGGAAAACCTGGTATGGATAGCAAGCCCCTTGCAATGGAGGTTCCAAGATTGCCACATCCTATGATTGTGATTTTTGTTCTGCTTATCATAAAAACGTTAATTTTTTATCTGTTTGATTGAATAAAGGTAAAGATTTGTCCTCCTTTTTTTTAAAAAGCATAAATATTCGGTGCTAATCTTATTTAAACATTAATTTTTTAAAAATATTAGGAAAGATATTTTGACAAAAAGTAAAGTTTGTTTTACATTTGGTAAAAAATATTTGACTTATGAATAATAGATCTTTTCTCACTGTTCCGCTTTTGCCAACTGCCTGGAAAAAGTTTGCTTATCTCTTTTTCCCACTTCCAATCCTTTTGGTGATAGGTTTGGCATTTTCTAATCCAGATACAGATCCAAACGAGGCAGCTCAAATTATTTATGGGTTTTGGGCGATAGGCTTTGGGATATTAAATCTCACCCGTGAAAAGGTAGAGGATGAAATGATTCAAAGCTTCCGATTGCAGGCCTTTCAGACGGGATTTTTCTGGCTTATTTGGGGCTTAGGAGCACTGATGTTGATCAATTACCTGCGCTTTGATAGGCTGACATCCGAGATGTTTACAGCTTATTTGGTGCTTTTCCTTTTGAATTTATACATCTATGCTGCATTTCAGGTCCAAGTGTATCATTCCAAAAAGGAAAACTAATGCCCATGCAGACTTCATCACTTCATGGATTTTCCAAACTCAATTGGATAGGAATATCTCCATTCGCTGAATTAATAGTGTGCCTTTTCAAGTGTGAATTATGAAGAATACTATAAAAATTGAGAGAGCTCGCCATAATTTGACACAGCAAGACTTAGCTGATAAAGTGGCTGTCTCCCGCCAAACTATTAATTCAATTGAAGCAGGTAAATATGTCCCTTCTACTGTTTTAGCACTCAAGATCGCCAAAGTCTTTGAATTGCCAGTGGAAGCGGTTTTTCAATTAGAGGATTTAGACTTTGAATGATTGTGACGTAATGAAATTTTAGGTTTTTTCATTCGTTACTCTAAGATCGAATGCCATAAGAATGGCACTTTGGATCGCTTTATTTGTCGATTATCTTACATTTGCATTTTTATCAGACTTTTGGATATGCCCAAACTCATTCGGATTACAACTGTACCACTTTCACTCAAACTGCTCCTTCAAGGCCAAATGGCCTACATGAAGGAAAAGGGTTGGGAGGTGATAATGGTAAGTGCCGACGGGAAAGAAATTCCACATATTGAAAGGGCAGAGGGAGTTAGACATGAGGTAATTCCTTTTACCCGTAGAATCACACCCTTCGATGACCTTTCTTGTATCTGGAAACTTTACAGGCTTTTCAAAAAAGAGCAACCTGATATCGTTCATACGCATACTCCGAAAGCAGGTCTCCTTGGGATGATTGCAGCTAATCTGGCTGGAGTCAAAATTCGAATTCACACACTCGCAGGAATTCCTGCCATGGCTGCCACTGGCAACAAAAAAAGCCTTTTGGAAAATGCCGAAAAGTGGACATATTCTAACGCTTCGGAGGTATGGCCCAATTCTTTGGGGCTTAAGAAATTTGTGGAGGAGAATAATCTATGTGAGTCAAAAAAGCTTCGGGTAATCGCTAAAGGCTCCTCCAATGGAGTTGATTTGGAAAAGTACAATCGGAATGTGCTGAAAGAGAATCATTTGGTAGCCGCAACCATGCGAATTATGCCAGGAGAGGATGATTTTATCATCTTGGCAGTTGGTCGATTGGTAAAGGATAAAGGTATAGAGGAATTGGTGTCAGCATTCTTGAGTTCAAAGATTGTCAACCGTGCCAAACTGGTATTACTTGGTAGTTTCGAACAAGACCTCAATCCCTTGAGTCCTGACACCATTCAGCAGATCAATGATCATCCACGCATTACGCAGATTGACTGGTCAGACCATGTAGCTCATTATATGGCTTTGGCAGATGTTTTGGTTCATCCTTCTCATCGGGAAGGCTTTCCGAATGTACTTTTGGAAGCGGCTGCGATGCAACTTCCTATTATTTGCTCCGATATTATCGGTAATACCGATTTAGTCATTCAGCAAAAAACAGGCTTGATTTTTCCGTTAGGAAATATAGAAATTCTGAAAGAGGCGATGGAATTTGCCTATGTAAAACGGGATAGAATGTTGGCTATGGCCGATGCTTTATATCAGGAGGTGATTGCAAATTACGACAGAAGGAAAGTCCATGCAGAGATTTTTTCTAACTATGAGCGCCTAATCCAAGAGGCTGATAAGATGGAATAGTTTATATTTGATCGAAAGAGCCCTTTAAACTTAAGATTTTGGAATATTTGGTTAATCAGAAAATATCTTGAACCTACAAGAATGCTTCAACCAAATGCAACCTTTGATTAGCAAGTGAATTTAAAATGAAATATTTAGTCACCGGTGCAGCCGGATTTGTTGGTTTTCATGTCTCTAAAGCCCTTGTGGAGCGCGGAGACACCGTTGTAGGCTTAGATATAATCAATGATTACTACGATATAAATCTGAAATTCGATCGATTGGATTTTTTGGGAATTCAAAAAAATAAGCTCGAAGCCAACCAAAAGTTAGAATCAGAGAAATTTTCAAATTTTAATTTTGTCAGAATGGATTTGGCTCAGAAAGAGCCTTTAATGGATTTATTTGGCAGCGAAAAATTTGATGTTGTAATCCATCTAGCTGCACAAGCGGGAGTTAGATATTCATTGACGCATCCTGAGGTATATGTGCAAAGTAATATTATCGCATTTTTGAATATCCTCGAATGCTGTAGATTTCACCCGGTAAAGCACTTAGTTTACGCATCTTCTAGTTCGGTCTATGGCTCGAATGAGAAAATGCCTTTTTCGACTTCAGATCCAGTCGACCATCCAATTTCGCTTTACGCTGCTTCAAAAAAATCCAATGAATTGATGGCTCATACTTACAGTCATCTATTTGGGATTCCTACAACTGGACTGCGCTTTTTTACAGTGTATGGGCCTTGGGGACGGCCGGATATGGCGCTGTTCCTTTTTACCAAAGCCATTTTGGAAGACAAGCCTATACAGGTTTTCAACTATGGGAAGATGAAACGAGACTTCACCTATGTAGATGATATCGTAGAGGGTGTACTCAAAGTAGCCGATCGGCCTGCCCGTCCAAATCCTGATTTTGACTCCCAAAACCCAGATCCAGGAAGCGGAAATGCACCGTATAAGGTTTACAATATTGGGAACTCTTCACCTGTTTTACTGATGGATTACATTCATGCCATTGAAAAGGGACTTGGAAAGAAGGCCACTATGGAGTTACTCCCTCTTCAACCTGGAGATGTTCCAGCTTCTCACGCTGACGTGGAAGATTTAATCCGAGATACTGGATATAAGCCAAATACTCCAATTGAAGATGGGGTGAAAGCCTTTACAGATTGGTATTTAGATTATTACAAGAAATAGAATTTATGAGTAAGAATATTTTAATCACAGGCGGAGCGGGTTTTATCGGTTCGCATGTTGTCAAACTTTTTGTGGAAAATTATCCTGATTATCAAATCATTAATCTGGATGCTCTTACTTATGCGGGTAACCTTGAAAACCTGAAGGAAGTAGAAAATTCCCCCAATTATACTTTTGTAAAGGTAGATATTCAAGATGCAGAAAAGCTCGATGAGGTTTTTAAAACGCACCATATTACGGATGTCATTCACCTGGCAGCAGAGTCGCACGTGGATCGCTCGATCTCAGATCCTTTGGCATTCGTGAAGACCAATGTTTTTGGAACGGTTAACTTGCTGAATGCTGCAAAAAAAGCATGGGCTGAAAAGTTGGATGAACATCTTTTCTATCATGTATCTACTGATGAGGTCTATGGATCTTTGCATGACGGAGGTTTTTTCTTGGAAACGACCGCTTATGACCCTCAATCTCCTTATTCTGCCTCTAAAGCTGCTTCTGATCACTTTGTGAGGGCTTATGCAAATACCTATAAAATGCGGACGGTCATTTCCAACTGCTCAAACAACTACGGCCCCAATCATTTTCCAGAGAAGTTAATTCCGTTGTGTATAAACAACATTAAAAACATGAAACCTTTGCCAGTTTATGGAAAAGGAGAGAATGTTCGGGATTGGCTTTTTGTCAAGGATCATGCACGGGCAATTGATACTGTTTTCCATAAAGGAAAGGCGGGGGAGACCTATAATATCGGTGGGTTTAACGAGTGGAAAAACATTGATATCGTCCGATTGCTTTGTCAAAAAATGGATGAAAAGCTGGGTCGTCCGAGCGGTACTTCAGAAAAGCTAATCACATTTGTAAAAGATCGTGCTGGGCATGACCTTCGCTATGCGATTGATGCTACTAAAATCCAAAAAGAGTTGGGATGGGAGCCAAGCTTACAATTTGAAGAGGGTATCGAAATAACGATTGATTGGTATTTGGCCAATCAAGACTGGTTGGATCATGTCACTTCAGGTGCCTATCAGGATTATTACGCTTCTCACTATTCAGAGTAATCAGTCGATTTCCTTCTTTTCCTCATCAAAGTAAAGATGATAATGCTTGCTGCATCCTGGGTTGAATGCTGATTGACATTTTGGACAGGAATTGTTGGAGGACATATAGTCGTTGATGCTTAATTCTGTCCCGCAAACTCCGCAGAGAATGGCTTTTTGATCATACTCACTTTTTGGCCAAACTTGATGGTCATGGTCAGCCTCTTCTTCATGACAACTGAAGCATGGGTAGTATTTATCGCAACACTTAAATTTGATGGCAATGATATCTAAATCCGAATGCCAGTGAATGCAGCGGGTTTGATTGTCTACAGGTTTTCCAAATACCTGAACTCCTCGGATAGAAGATTCGGGCAAAACTGAAAGGACCTTTGACTGCCCAAAGCTGTATATGGAGAAAAATAGAAAACCGATTAATAGAAGTGTTTTTCTCATCAACGATTTGAATTGGAAAGGGGAAGTTTAATTTCGGTAAGTTTCTTTTACCTCGCCGCAAGTTAGCATAGAGGCTCCAAAATAAGGGTTTAAAATTTCTTTTTTCTCACTTAGCCAATAGGCTCCTTCATCACCAAAAGCCATTGGGCAATAGTCTTTATAGACTACCCGATTAGCCAATCCATAGGTTTCGTTGGCCTCTAGGATTAATTCAGAAAGACTATTGAAATTAACCCTTGCTTCTTTGATCCCTTTACTTTTTTCAAGATCACTTAAAACCCCAAGCCATACCGAAGGTTGAATCGTGGTTTTCCCCTCATTTTCCATCAATTTCAACGAATTACGAATTCCTGCCCATATTTTGGTATTGACCTTCCACTGATCGGATGCCAGTTGATTTTTGAGCTCAAAATAATAATCAGCCAATTGATTAAAACCTTTAGAAAAGTTCTCCGAAACGTCAACTTGATTCGATGAAGTTTGATTCATCAAGCTTGGTTTTCCAGCTAGCTGCGAGGCTGCATCAATTGTGAAAGCACCATTTACTACTATCTCCTCACCATCTTCCAATCCTGAAAGAACAGTATAATTATCACCTTGAAGTGCTCCGATTTCTACTTCCCGCATTTCAAAACCCGCAGGACTTTGATTCGGAACCTTGATATATACTACGGATCTTTTTCCTGACCAAAGTACAGCGGTACGAGGAACCAATATAGTCGTCTGACTATTTCTATTCTTTGAAATTTCCGCCTTTACAAACATCTCTGGAAGAAGTTTACCCTGGTCATTTGGAAGCTCTGCGCGTACAGCTGCAACGCGTGTTTCAGGGTTGATCACGGGATCCACAAAGCTAACCTTACTGCTAAACTTCTTATTAGGAATCCCTGCGACAGTAAATTGAATCGGGGTCCCCACTTGGATTTGATCAAGATCACTTTCATAAGCATCTAGAATTACCCATACCTTATCCAAATTCACAATTTGAAACAAGGCTTGTCCTGTAGTGACATAGTCTCCTACAGCAACATTTCGACCCATCACGATGCCCCCATGCTCCGCAAAAACATCGAATTGTTCTTGTATTTTTCCTGCTACTTCAATGGATGAAATTTGCTCTTCTGACAGTTTCCAAAGACGAAGCTTTTGCTTAGCAGCCTGATAAATCTCCGGAAAATCACTTTTGATTTTTGATGCTTCGAGAAGCTCCTGTTGAGCGGAAAGTAGCTCTGGAGAATAAATTGAAGCTAGTTTTTGACCTTTGACTACCTTTTCCCCAGTAAAGCTTACATAGAGTCTTTCGATTCGCCCGGGGAATTTTGCAGTGATAGAAGCAGATTCCCTTTCGTCAGCTTGAATTTTGCCCGTCAACTCTAATTTGCTCTCTCCTGCGGTTGATCCCACTTGGATGGTTTGAATCTGTGCTAATGCCATAGATGATTCGGTCATTTTCAGTACCGGTGACTCATTGTCCTCATTTCCTTCAGAATTAGCGGGAATCAGGTCCATGCCGCAAATAGGGCAATCGCCTGGTTCTGAAAGTTGGACTTGCGGGTGCATGGAGCAGGTCCATAGGCTAATTGATTCCAACTCATGCGCATGATCATGATTTTCAACAGAACCTGATTCAGTCGGTTTAATCCACCAACCTATGAAAGCACCTAATGTTAGCGTGGCTAGCACCAATATTATTTTATTATTTAATAGCTTATTCATAACAGGGAGATTAGGTATTGATTAAGTTAATTCCAGATAGTTTTTCCAATAAGGACAAGCTCTGATATTGTAGGGTAATGGCCTCAATCCGCTTTATCTGATAATTCAAGATTTTCAGCTGTGATTTCAGAACAGAGGAAAACGGCACCGAGCCATTGCTGAAAGAGGTCGTAAGTAAATTTATTTGTTGTTGACCCAACTCGATTTGCTGGTCATATAATTCAAGACTTCTAGTAGCGTCTTCCCAGTTTTGAAAAGCTTCAGCCCATTGTATGGCTAAAAGGTTTTCTGTTTGAAGTTGGTTTTGGGTAGCTACCTCTTGTAAGTATTTAGCCTCATTGATTTTTCCTTCAGTCTTATTTCTGAAAATGGGTAATGAAAGAGTCACCATGGGCATCAACATATCCATGGAATGATCTGAATGATCAATACCATCATTTTCACGGGGAAGGAAGGGAGAATAGTTGATACCCAGACCAATCTTAGGGTTACCTTCGAGCTTGGCTATTTTAGCCCTTTGTTCGTATGCTAAAGCATCATTCTCGTATTTGGTTATCATCGGATTCTTTTCTTTGATGCTATCCAATAAACTATATTTATCGAGCTCAAGTAAGGGTGGTTGGAGCTTTTCGTTCAATTCAATTTTATCTTGAATATCCCGATTTATCAATTGATTGAACTTGATGAAGAGAGAATTCTGATTAGAGGTCAACAGTGCCAATTGATTTTCCAACTCCTTGATTTCAAGTCTTATTTGGATTACTTCAGCCATTCCATTTGTGCCTCCTGAGCTTGAATTAATCTCGCTCATTTTTTCCTGTGTTATTTCTCCATTGGAATTTGAGGGATTCTTACTGGTTTGGCTAGGTCTTGAACCAGTACTAGCTTTAAAATCAGTCAATGCAAGTTCTTCTAATTTATGGAAGTAGGTGAGAATTTCTTTGGTGATATCTATCTCTCCTTGAATGCGATGTAAGTCAAACCATGTATACTTTATCTGGAAAAACAATTCATTTCTAACTTCCATGAAAAGTTGATATTGGGCTTGAGAAGAAAAATCCGCCTCACTTTTTTGAGCCTTGATAGTACCAAACCATGGAAAGGACTGCATGAGTCGATAATCTGCTAACTGCGTCCCCATAAAGCGCTCCATAGGCTGAAGAAATACACCGACTTGCAATTCGGGATCTGGTAATCCTGGCTGATCGATCCGTTCTTTACTGGCCAAGTATTGAGAATAACTAGCCTTTAACAGCGGACTGTTTTCTGTAGCATGAGTTAAATAATCATCCAGGCCTTGTGCCATGGTCTTATTGCCGACTACTGCAAGTAAAATAGTCAGCAATAGGGTGAGTTTTGGGTTTGGGATTCTCCAAACTCCAAAGTCCAAGTTCTTTTTAGTCCAATTCTTCATAATTTCAATTATTTGATTCATGGAAAAAAGCCGTGTTGTTTTGTTTTATTTTTCTTTCAGCCCATAAGCAATACAGCGTCGGTACAATAAAAACTGTCGTAAGCTCTAAGATCATCCCGCCTAGGGCTGGGATGGCCATTGGCACCATGATATCCGAGCCTTTACCCGTCGAGGTGAAGATGGGTATCAATGCCAAAAGAGTGGTTGCAGTAGTCATCAGGCAAGGGAGCACTCTTCGTTGTCCTGCTTCGATGACTGCAGCCCTTATCTGATTGATGTCTTTGGGTTGGTTGCTTGCAAAACTCTGTTTCAGATAGGTTGCCATGACAACCCCATCATCTGTAGCTATTCCAAATAGGGCAATAAAACCTACCCAAACGGCTACAGAAAGATTGTAGCTTTTCATCTGAAATAGATCTCTTAGATTGATATCGCCAAGATTTAGGTCCAAGAACCAATTTTGACCAAATAACCAAATCATCAAGAATCCACCTGAGAAGGCCATTGCTACGCCGGAGAAGACCATCAAAGCAGTGGAAGCTCTCCTAAACTGGAAATAGAGAATCAAAAAGATTAAGATGAGCGAAAGTGGAACTACGATAGAAAGTCGTTTTTCAGCCCGAACCTGATTTTCATAATTTCCGGAGAATTCGAATCGAACTCCGGACGGAACTACCAATTCTCCCGATTCAATCTTTTGCTTCAAATATTTTTGAGCGTCTTCTACCACATTTACTTCCGCAAACCCGGTTTTTTTATCTAGCAGTACATAGCCAACGAGAAAGCTATTTTCACCTCGGATCATATCGGGTCCTTTTCGGAAAGTGATTTCAGCTAATTGCTCAAGGGGTATGAAACTTCCTGATGGAGTGGGAATTAATACTTCATGTAAAGCCTCAGGATTGTCGCGGTACTCACGAGCATAGCGGACCCGAATCGGATAACGCTCTCTACCTTCCACTGTCGTGCTTAAGATTTTACCTCCAATGGCTGATTCGATGAATTCTTGCACATCGGCTACATTCATTCCATATCGGGCAATCTCCTTTCTGTTTATATCAATTTCGAGGTAAGGTTTTCCCACAATTCGGTCTGCGAAGACTGACTCTGGCTTTATAGAAGGAACCTCTTTCAGGTAGTTTTCTAACTTTAGACCAAATGATTCAATAGTTTCTAAATCAGGTCCATATACCTTGATTCCGATTGGAGCACGCATCCCGGTTTGAAGCATCACAAGCCGGGTTTCAATAGGTTGAAGTTTTGGGGCTGATGTGACGCCTGGTAGTTTGGTGACCCGTACTATTTCATTCCAAATATCATCTGGACTCTTGATTTCCTTTCTCCACTGCCTAAAATACTTTCCGCTTGGATCAGGTATCAATAGCTTGGAATCTATGCTAGAAGGTTCATTGGAGTCTGGATCATAGCTAAGACCATTTTCCAAAACAAAGTGCCCTTTTTCATTCGTCTGGAATCTTTGTCTGTATCCGTTTTCATCAATTAAGTATTCGCTTTTGTAATTGATGACGTTCTCAAACATGGATAAGGGAGCAGGATCAATGGCAGTTTCTGCTCTACCGGCCTTTCCCACCACCAAATCCACTTCTGGGATAGCTGTCACTAGCATATCGAGTTTCTGAAGGGTTTCGAGGTTTTCTTCAACTCCAGCATGAGGCATGGACGTAGGCATGAGTAAAAACGATCCCTCGTCTAATGCTGGCATAAACTCTTCACCTAAACCTGGAAAAGTATGATCCATTGAACTCCATACATTAGTCGTGCGAATATTCCAGCCAAGTGCGTCAAACGTTCGCGGGATGAAACCGAATACTTGACCAAAGCCCAACCAAATACTGGCACCTAATAGGATGATAATTGCAGGAAAGATCAAAAACTGCTTTTTGTGCGAAAGACACCAGCTTAGAATTTTTGGATAGATCTGGATAAACAGCCTAAATCCACCTAAGACAAGGATTAGTAGAACTCCAATAAAAGTGAAATTAGCAAAGGAGCTAAGCCCTACACCCAGCGGCATCCAGTAAGTAGTCAGTAACCAGGAAACAGCTAGGACTGTAATGCCTATCAGAATCCAATCCCGCTTTGTTTCTAGTTGTTTTGGGAAATAGTACAAGAGTAAATTGGCTATTCCAAAGGCCAATAAAACCCAGCCAGCCCAAGCCCATACCCAAATCAAAACACTTAATCCCAAAATGATCAATAAACCATTTCCAAAAAGCTTCCACCTTTTGCTGAGTGCATTCTTGCCAAATACCCAATGCGCTAAGGCAGGCATAATCAGCAAAGTGAAAATCAAGGCTGCAACCAATGCAAAGGTTTTGGTGTAGGCTAGAGGTCCAAACAATTTTCCCTCAGCTGCTTGAAGAGTGAAAACTGGAAGAAAACTGATGATAGTGGTACTGACCGCTGTAATAATTGCTGAAGAAACTTCAGTAGTAGCTGTGAAAATCGTTTTAAGCTTAAACTCACCCTCAGGGGCTTGATCAAGTTTTTGAAGAATGTTTTCACTGAGGATAATCCCCAAATCAACCATGGTGCCTATGGCTATGGCAATGCCTGAAAGAGCCACAATGTTGGCGTCAACGCCTGTGTACTTCATCATGATAAAGCACATTAGCACTGCCAAGGGGAGAAGTGCGGAAATTAATAGCGAGGCCCGTAAATTATATACCATCACCACGACCACGATGATGGTGATCAATATTTGAAGGGAAATTGCTTCTGAAAGCGTACCGAGTGTTTCATAGATCAATCCTGACCGATCGTAAAAAGGGACGATGGTGACCTTAGAAAGTCCACCATCAGCAAGCGTTTTGGAGGGAAGGCCATCTGAGAGTTTGTCGATTTCAGCTTTTACTGATTCGATGACTGCCAAAGGATTCTCCCCATAACGGGCAATGACCACACCTCCAACTGCTTCAGACCCTGATTTGTCCAAAATCCCTCCCATATTTCTTGGTTGGGGACCAATATTGACTTTGGCCACGTCTCGAATGCGGATGGGGGTATTGTTTGTGGTTTTGACGACAGCTTGGTCGAGATCGCTCAGTTCTTCCACATAGCCTAGTCCTCTGATAAAATAATCTACCCGATTTACCTCGATGGTATTTGCAGATACATCGATATTGGATTGCCGGACTGCATTCATCACATCGAACAAGCTTACCTGATAGGCTTTCAGCGCTGTAGGATCAATATCTATTTGGTATTCTTTGATATAGCCTCCCACTGATGCTACTTCCGCTACTCCAGAAACCGCAGAAAGCGAATAGCGAATAAAATAATCCTGTATGCTTCGTAATTCATGTAGGTCCCAACCGCCCGCTGGATTACCATTTTCATCCCTACCTTCCAGTGTGTACCAAAAGACCTGCCCTAGGGCAGTGGCATCTGGACCCAGTTTCGGCTGAACACCCTCAGGAAGAAGCCCTGCAGGGAGGGCATTTAGTTTTTCGAGGACTCTCGACCTACTCCAGTAAAATTCGATATCCTCCTCAAAAATGATATAAATACTCGAAATGCCGAATGCTGAGCTAGATCGAACACTTTTTACCCCAGGCAATCCTAACAGGGAAGTGGTGAGTGGATAGGTGATTTGATCTTCCACATCCTGCGGTGATCGACCCATCCATTCGGTAAATACGATTTGTTGGTTTTCCCCAATATCTGGAATCGCATCCACAGGTACGGGGTCTTGAGGAAGGAAATTGATATTCCAATTGAAAGGGGCCACAACGAGTCCCCAGGCGATTATAATGATCAGGAAAATAAACGTAACTATTTTATTTTCAAGAAAATACTTGATGATTTTGTTTAGCATGATTCATTCCTTTGGAAAAAAGAAAAAGGTGTACAAAACGGCGGTTTTGTGAGAACAGCAAAATGCTGGAGGAATGAATTTTAGATTAAGAAAACTTGGTGTAGGATGTGTAGGGAAGTGGGTAAGGGCGGACTATCAAAATAAACAACAGCTGACAAAGGAGCCTCAAAAAAGTCTAGACCTAATAGGAATACAGGTATGAGAGCGGCCAAAAAATTAATTTCAAATTTTAAGTCTGCTTTTTGAATTGAAAAATCATCTTCAACCTGAAGCTTTTCGATTACGTTTTCGCAACAAGTTTCAGGGTCTTCAGAGGAAGACTCCTCAGATGATTTCGGCATATTCATACCACAATCCAGATGTTTCGGAGAAATACCGATTTCACTTTCTACCGCATGCCCCATGCATAGGTGAGTAGTCTTCGCCACTCCAATGGTGGAAAAAAGTACTACAAGAGAAAGCGCTATGGATACAATTCTTTTCAAGAATTCAAAAATACGACTTTTTTTGAAATAGGGTTTTTAAAAAATTGAATGGATATTCTCAAAACCTTAAGATTCAAGAGGTTTGGCAATAAAACCTGCCTTCAGCACAGTTTTGAAAACTTCCTCATTGGTAATACTTTCGGAATTGACAGTGAGGATGCGGTCATCGCTATTTAAATCTACCTCCCAGGATTCGATTTTTGTTTCCTCATTAAGCTTTGGGCTTACTTTGGAGAGGCAGTTATTACAGTTGATATTGGTTTTGAATTTGAGTGTTTTCATTTTGATTATTTTATTGCTTAGAAAATTGCATTAGTCACGAAATTGTTCCCGGCAATCGTTCTACTTGTTCGAGTTTTTGGAATAATGACATGTAAAACCTTATTCAGGGTTGATTTGATTCCTTTATTGCTTTTTCCCAGTCGATCATTTCGATAGTATTGAGTTCTGGGCCTCCGCCACGATTGGCGGATCCCGCAGCTACATAGATTTTTCCTTCCCAAAATACCACTCCTGTGCCATGCCTACCTTGATTCAATTTTGGGAGAAGTTTCCAAGTATGATTTCTAGTATCCAAGACTTCAACTTCTGCGTGGGCTGATTCCTGCGCAGCACTTTCTCCATTCAAAATGACCAAGTAGGGGCCAATTCCCAAATTGGAATTTCCAGCTCTTGGAGTAGGGAGGGTGGTATCAATGGTCTCCCATTTTCCAGTTTCAAAATCAAAGTAATCGATTTCTTCGATGGTGGTTTCCAAAACCTTGCCTACAGCTGCATGGGATGTTCGACCTCCTGCAAGATATAATCTATTTCCTACTATCGCTGCACTGACGTGGTCACGGGCTCGCGGAGCATCGGGAAGTTTTTCCCAAGTACCCTTCTTGGGATCCAAGACATCAAACCAAGGAACAAACCCCTCGTAGTGTCCATCTTGTATGCCGCCGACTAAATAGATTTTCCCTTCTCTGACCGCTACCCCTGCTGAGCCTCTAGCACGTCCTTCGGGTAATTTGGGGCCTTTTCTCCAACTTTTCGTTTCAGGATTGAAAATCCAAGCATGAGTAATGGGTGGTTCGTGGGGATAATTCCCAGTCATGGCTCCCAAAATCCAGATTTCATCTTCAAAGCTTACTGCCTGAAAATGGCTTATTTCCATAGGGGCATCTGCTATTTGGCTCCAAGTGGAGGTATTAGGATCAAACTCATCCACTGATCGATCACCGCGGCCTCCTAAAGCATAAAATTTACCATTGCATTCCACAAAGGAGTTTTCATGTCGTTTCATCGCATCTCCTTTGGCTTGGATATCTTTCCAGGTCTCTTGAGCAGGCGTAACATAGCCAAAAGAAAATAAGAGAAGGACGAATAGAGCGGTTTTCATAGGTTTTTGTTTTCGGTAGAGAATTGATTATATGATTATCCGCAATCATGCCAGTTGCCTTATTTACTTTGCTTGACTGGTTGAAAGAACGAAGGCCGAAGACCGAAGCTTCCGGATTCTGATCCTTTCAGTAGACAATAAGCCGACTTTTTGTCAATTCTGGTAAGAAAGCGGATATCCATAATTGATTATTCAAAAATTGAATAAATAATTGAAAATCAGTTTTTAAAGCCTATTTTTCCTTATCCTCGACCCAAGTCCAAGATGTCTCGAATTTTATTGATATCTGATAGTTCTTGTTGGATTTTTTCACCATCATTATTTGCAATCAAATCACGGATACTGGAGAGATTGGAGATGTAGCCATCAAGTGCTTGGAGGATATTCTCCTTATTTTCTGTCAAGATTGGAGCCCACATGGATGGGCTGGATTTTGCCAATCGAACAGTCGAAGCAAAGCCAGAACCCGCCATGTCAAAGATATTCCGATCATCTTCCATTTTCTGAAGGACAGTCTTTCCAAGCATAAAGGAACTCAAATGGGACAGGTGAGAGACAAACGCCAAATGACGATCATGCTCTTCCGGATCCATGAAGCGTAATTTCATATTCAAGGCCTCAAAAAGCTGGTAGGCTTTTTCTTTTAGATGAAGATCGGTTTTGTCCATTTCACAAAGAATCATGACTTTTCCGTCTAACAATTCTGCAAAAGCTGCTTTTGGTCCACTGTACTCAGTACCTGCTATAGGGTGGCCAGCAAGGTATTGCTTCCGCTTCGAATGCTTTCCTGCGAGAGCGCAAAGATTACTTTTGGTGGATCCTAAATCGATTACAAGCGTATTCTCACCGATTTCATTCAGTGTTTTTTCCAGAATATCTCCTAAGCTATCGGCAGGAGTAGCTAAAAGAATAATATCCGTATCAGAATCTGGGTTTTCTTTTGCTTCGGTAATGATTCCCAAAACCTCGGCATCTTTGAGGTTTTTCTCGGAAATATCGAATCCAGTAATAGTCAATTCAGGGAACTTTCGACGGGCAGCTAGGCCAAAAGAACCTCCCAAAAGGCCCAATCCGATAATGTGAATCTTGTTCATAAATCTTTAATTTTTTAATCGTTTAATAGCTTCCAATATTTTGAATTCAGGTAGGCAAAGGGAAATTCGAACGTGATTTTCACCTTCTTCTCCGAAAATCTCCCCAGGGGTGATGAATATGTTTTTTTCATACAAAAGCCAATCTACAAGCTCTTGAGCTGATTTGTCGACCGGTAATTTTCCCCAAACGAAAAGACCTGAACGATCTTTGGAGAAATCCAAATCGAGAAGCGTTGCCAAGTCCCAGACTAATTTTCTTCGTTTTTCATATTCCTCATTGATATCTGCAAACCAATTTTTGCCTAGCCTCAATGCCTCAACAGCCCCGCGTTGAATTCCTAAAAACATCCCCGAATCCATATTGGACTTGATTCGGGTGATTGCTTTGATCCAATTTTCCTGACCTAGTACCATTCCTACACGCCATCCAGGAATATTGAAAGCTTTGCTCAGTGAATTTAATTCTAAGGCAACTTCTTCCGCACCTTCAATTGAAAAGATGCTGATGGGTTCCGGATTCAGAATATGACTGTAGGGATTATCATTGATCAAAATGAGATCATGTTTTTTGGCAAAGTCCACAAGTTTCTGAAAGAGTGCCTTGCTGCCTCTATGTCCTGTAGGCATGTGCGGATAATTCACCCAAAGAATCTTCACTTTGCTTAAGTCCTGCTTTTCCAAAAGATCAAAATCCGGAGAGCCATCAGATAGTAGGGGATAGCTGATTGCCTTGCAGTCAAGTAATTCGGTTACGGATCGATAAGTAGGGTACCCAGGATTTGGAATCAAAACTTCATCACCGGGGTTCAGAAAAGCCATGCTGACATGCATAATGCCTTCTTTGGAGCCCATGAGAGGAAGAATTTGTTGATCTGGATTTAGGGAAACTCCAAATTCCCTTTCATAGTATTCAGCCATTGCAACTCTCAACTCTGGGATTCCCTGATAAGATTGATATCCGTGGGAATTGCGATGACTGGCTGTGTTTTGTAAAGCTTGAATCACCGAAGCTGGCGGAGAAAGATCTGGGCTTCCGATTCCCAAATTAATGATCGGTTTTCCCGAAGCTATAAGCTGATTGACCTCTCGTAATTTTGCCGAAAAGTAGTATTCTTTAGCCTCTTCCGTGCGCTTTGCAAATCCCTTCATGCTTTTCGGTTATGGTATTCCCCCAATATTTTCAACTCTCCAAATTCTGCTTTCGCTACCCGCATGGCCTCGTGGTAGTCATGGTAATTGTCAAAAACCAAATCAATAAAAAAAGCATATTCCCAAGGCTTTTCGATGACAGGAATCGATTGAATCTTACTCAAATCTAAGTGTAAATTGCTGAAATGTGTGAGCAACCTGGCCAAACTACCGGCCTTATTTTGAATGGTGATTTTAATGGATGCCTTATTGGGCGTTTGATCCTTGGGTTGAGCAGTTTTTCCAAGAAAAATGAACCGGGTAAAATTGCTCTTGACCGATTGGATATCACTCACCAAAATCTCCAAATTGTAGATTTCTGCTGCTATTTCGCTGGCTATGGCTGCTACTCCCTTTAGCTTTTGCTCTGAAATACGCTTCGCCACTGTAGCTGTATCGATGTCGTCGATACGTTTGATTTTAGGATAATGGTTGAGAAAAGCTTTGCATTGGAGCAAAGCCATGGGATGAGAACGAACCTCATGGATATCCTCTATTTTTTGACCTGGCAAGACCATGAATTGATGAGAAATTGAGAGGTAGTATTCTCCAATAATTTTCAGTCCATAGCGGTCTATGAGGTCGTAGTTTGGCAGAATGGCTCCGGCAATTGAGTTTTCAATAGCCATGACACCCACCGTAGCTTCTTCTTTGAATACAGCTTTAGCTACTTCCTCAAAGGTTGAAAAGGTTAAAATCTCAGCTTCTCTGCCATACTCTTGAATCGCCACTTGGTGGTGAAAAGAACCCGGAATTCCCTGGATAGCAATCATTTGCTTCATGACTTATGTATTTGAATACCCAAAGACTCGCAGTGATCCCAGAAGCTTGGGTAGGACTTATTGACCACGGATGGATCCTCCATTTTGACCTTGGTTTTGGTCAAAAGCGGCATGAATGCCATGGCCATTCGGTGGTCATCATAGGTGTGAATCTGAACTTCGCTTGGCATCGTGACGGATGGAATCACTTCGAAAATATCCGGCTCTACTTCCTTAAGTTCAGCATTGAATTTTGCCAGCTCTTGCTGCAAAGCAAAAATGCGATCTGTTTCTTTGATTCGGAGACTTTCGAGTCCAGTAAATTTCACCTTCTGACCAATGATTGCACAGGTAACCGCTACCGTTTGGGCTAGGTCCGGACAATGGGTAAAATCAATATGAGAAATGCCTTTAACTTGCTGTTTTTCAATTAAAAGACCGCCTTCTTTGAATGTGCTTTTGATGCCAAAATTCTCCATAATCCTTACGATTTCGGAATCACCCTGCAGGCTATCTTCTTTTAGTCCTTTGAGGAAAAAAGTGCCTTCATCAGCACAAGCCAAAAGACTAAACCAATAGCTCGCTCCTGACCAGTCGCTTTCCACTGAAAAGGTACTGGATTGGTATTTTTGAGGCTTTACGCTGATCAAATTGTCTTCCCAAGAGTGCGATACTCCGAATTTCTCCATCAGCTGAAGTGTCATTTCTATGTAGGTGCGACTTCCAACTTTTCCTTCCAATTCGATTTCCAAACCCAAAGGTAAAGTGGGAGCTATCATCAGCATGGCTGAGATATACTGACTGGAAACATCCCCCCGGATTTTTACCCTATTCTGGCTTTGTTCTTTCATGCCATGAATTGCGAGAGGTGGAAAGCCCTCTTCATTCATATAATGGATTTCAGCACCAATGCTTCGCAGAGCCTCAACCAAAATACCGATGGGTCGCTGACACATTCTGGGAGTTCCGGTCATGACTTTATTCTGGTTGGTCGCTGCGGCGAAAGCGGTTAAGAATCTCATAGTGGTACCTGCATCCAAAACATCGAAAATCGGTGGATTGGTCTGAAGAAGGCGGATCATAGTCTGGGTATCCCTGGCTTCTGCGAGATTATGAATTTGATTTTGACCTTCGGTCAAAGCGTCAATAATTAAGACTCTGTTTGATTCACTTTTTGAGGAAGGAAGGGGAATTTCCTTTGCTTCGAAGCGGGCTTTTTGCCCAAGTTCGAGTATTTCCATTGGGGGATTTTCGTTATAGAGATTGATAAAAAGAAAGGGCCTCAGCAATCTCCTTCTGGCTTGCAGGAATATTGTACTGGCACTTACCTATTTGGTCAAGAAGGGAGAAAAGAATGGTTTTTCCTTCATTTTTTTTGTCCTGCAGACAGAGATTGACAATTGATTCCAGCTCATTATCCAGGATTTCTGTCTTGCCATAGACTTGTAGAATGGTCTTTACGATAGTGTCAAGTTCGCTCTGATTCAAGCCACATTTCTGTTGGGATAGCCAAGCCTCGCAGATCATTCCTGCTGCAATGGCTTCACCATGAAGCAAATGCTTTTCCGAATCGAGGTAGAAAGTTTCCATTGCATGGCCTATGGTGTGCCCGAAGTTTAGGATTTTTCTAAAACCACTCTCCTTTGGATCTGTGTGGACCACGTATTTTTTGATTTGAATCGAATGCTCAATGAGTGCTTTCCAATCATTTTTCTCCCATTTTTCAAAATCAAGCTTTTCAAAATAGGATTTGTCTTGAATCAGTCCATGCTTTATGACTTCAGCGAAGCCCGATCTAAGTTCTCTTTCGGGAAGAGATTTAAGAAATTCAGGTGCAATCAAGACCATTTCGGGTTCATTGAACACCCCGAGGTGGTTTTTCAAACCCTGGAAATCCACCCCAAGCTTACCACCTACGCTTGCGTCGACTTGAGATAGTAGGGTGGTAGGGATAGTGATGAAACGAATGCCTCTTTTGTAGATACTAGCACAGAAACCACCCATATCACCAATCACTCCACCGCCCAAGTTGATCATGATGGCTTTTCGGTCTAGACCGGCTGCAGTCATCTCCTTCCAGATCAAAGAGCAGGTTTCAAGGGTTTTATGCTTCTCCCCTTGAGGTACTGTGAAGTGATAGAAATCATCACCCAAAACCTCAGCAATGGCGGGAAAACACATTTTTTCAGTGTTTTCATCACTTAGGAGGAATATGGACGAGTGAGAAAGATTGGCTAACCTACTTCGTAATTCAAAAGCTATATTTAGAGTAATATGGACTGGATTCACAAACCTGAATTTTGTATAAAGTTAGCTGAAAGCAGAAAAAGGAATAACTATTCTATTCCTTTTTCCAGAATTTCCTTTTATGCTTTTTTTACTGCGTCGGCTTCCCGGAGTTGTTTTTCTTGACGCTTTACTGATTCTTCATGAATCGAATAAAGTAACTCTTTCATGAATTTCTCACTGAGGTTTTTCTTCACACCTTTTTGAGTACGGCTTTCCATGACTTCTTTCCATCTTCCTGATTGGAATACCGTCAGGTGATGTTGTCTCTTGTGCTCTCCAATCTGATCGATCACTGCAAAACGCTCCTGGAGTACATCCAAAAGTTGATCATCCAAGTGGTCAACTGCACGGCGAAGATCTTCCAATCGCTCATCTGGCTTCATATTTTCGAGCGGCTCCTTGAAATCAATCGAGTTGAGTATCTCGCGCAAAGCTTTTGGAGTCACTTGCTGCTTGGCATCAGACCAGGCATTATCTGGATCGTGATGAGTCTCTATCATGAGTCCATCCAAACCAAAGTTCATAGCTCGTTGAGAAATATCTAGGATTCCGTCTCTTTTTCCTACGATATGAGAAGGGTCATTGATAACTTCCATTCCTGTCCAAACTCGCTTCAAGTGAATAGGCATGGACCAGTTTGGCTTATTTCTGAATCTTTTGTCATAAGCATCTGAAAATCCACGGTGGATTGCTGCTAGTTTGTCCAAACCAACTGCATACATTCTTTCTAATGCACCTATCCAAAGGTCCAAATCAGGGTTCATGGGGTTTTTCACCATCACTGGCACATCAGATCCTCTGAGAGCTTCAGCAATTTCCTGGACAGCAAAAGGATTGACAGTCGTCCGGGCACCAATCCAAACCACATCTACTCCATGCTTAAGAGCAAGTTCTGCATGAGCTGCATTTCCTACCTCTACGGTAATTGGGATATTCAAGTGATGTCTGACGATTTCCATCCACTTCAGGCCTTCTTCTCCGATTCCTTCAAAAGAACCTGGACGCGTACGCGGCTTCCAAATACCAGCCCTGAAAAGTTGTGGTACAGCATTCTCTGCTTTCATTTCCAGGCAGATTTTTTCGATTTGTTCTGGACTTTCGGCAGAGCAAGGGCCTGCAATGATCAGTGGGGTGGTCAATCCTAGTCCCCAATCTTTGATTTGTTTGTGTGGTTTCATACGTCTGAGCGTTTAAATGAAAAAAGCCCGACTCTTTCGAATCGGGCTTTTGTATTTTTATATTTTGTTAGTTTTTGACTGGACAATACACAGCTCCGATTCGATTTTGCATTCGAAAGTAAAAGTAAAAGAAAGTAAAATAGATCGCTGCTGTTATTAACATGCCGTAAATGTATTCATAGACTTTTTAAATGCAAAATAATTTTTTGGTAAAATTTTACTGAATTGATAAAAAGAAGGCCAAATTTTTTTAAATATTTTAAATAGAGCTAATTTTGATATAGGTTTTAGAATTAAATATATATTAAATCGAAATTTTTAGAATAAAATTTTGACAAAAATATTTTTTAAAGCAGGAAAAATTTTAGTGTATGCTTAAGTCCATTTATTCAGAATCCAAGATCTCAGTTTGTTTTCGAATTGACTCCTGATGCAATAATCCGAAGATTTCCTGAATCAAGTCTTTATTCAATCCCAATGGTTTGCCCCAATCAGGTCTAGATTCGAAAATCTCTTTCCATCGATCCAACTGAAGGACTGCTACATTATTGAGCTTTTTGTATTCCCCAATCTTCTCAACCAATTCGAATCTTCTATGCAAAGCTTCCAGCAAATCATGGTCGGCTTGATCAATTTGCTGACGGATTTCCTCGAGTTGGGATTTCATCTTTTGACCTTCAAACTTCACCTTTCTAGTTTTAAGCTCAGAAAGCATCTTTTTTAGAGCAGCTGGAGTGAGTTGTTGCTGGGCATCCGACCACGCATTATCCGGATCGATATGACTTTCTATCATCAAGCCATCAAAATTCAAGTCCAATGCTTTCTGTGCGATTAATGGTACTAACTCCCTTTTTCCTGAAATATGGCTTGGGTCATTGATCATCATGATCTCTGGAAAATGAGTGCGAAACTCAATCGGTATCTGCCAAAGCGGTGAATTGCGGTGAATGGTATCCCTAAAATTGCTGAAACCTCTATGAATCACTGCTAGGTCGGTAATACCCGCTTTTTGGAATCTTTCTACAGCGCCCATCCAAAGGCTGAGGTCTGCATTGACGGGGTTTTTGATCATCACTGGCTTTCCTGTTCCTTTTAGGCTATCCGCAATCTCCTGTACCGTAAATGGGTTGACCGTGGACCTTGCACCTATCCAAAAGATATCAATGTCGTATTTCAAAGCTTCCTCGACGTGTTCAGCTGAGGCGACCTCAATAGCAAATTTGACAGGATATTTACTTTTTACTTCCTGAATCCAAGGTAATGCAATGGATCCGAGCCCTTCGAAACTTCCTGGTCTGGTTCTGGGCTTCCATACACCCCCACGGATGATTTCGATGCCCTGGTCTACCAATTGACTTACTGTCTCCTCAAGTTGATTGGGTGATTCGATGCTACAAGGCCCTGAAATAATGAGCGGATTTTTATGGTTTTTCTTATTAAAGAGTTTTTTCAAAATCAAATGGATTAATAATTCCTAAATCTCTTTTTTGGTCTCAATTCAGCCTGCAATTTCTATAATTTTTTGCTGCCAAGACTCTTCTCATATTTCCTAACAAAAAGGAAGTCAAAGCTGTTTTTTTGATATCTTTGCGACTTAATTTGCGCTGTATGGCAGTGAAACCCAAAATTTCTTTTGAGAATCTAGAAGTTGCCTTTGCATCCAAGACTGATGCCGAGCTTCGGAAAATGTATTTGATTTTTGCTACCCTGAATAATAATCTGATTTCAGATTTGGGGGTTGGCTTGGCAAACTTGGCCTTCAAGCTGAAGTTGCCGATCAAAGGCATCATGAAAAAGACCATGTTTGGACATTTCTGCGGTGGAGAGACCATCGACGAAACCATATTGGCTTGTCAAAAACTAGCTGATTATGGAGTTCAGGCAATTTTGGATCTATCGGTGGAAGGGAAAGGAGATGAGGAAAGTTTTGAAAAGACGACGGAGGAAATTTACCAAACCATGCTAAAATCTGCAGAGACGGATTACATGCCATTTGGGGTTTTCAAAACAACAGGCTTGGGGGATTTTCACATCATGGAAAAAATCCAGGCCGGTCAGAAACTGACTCAAGCTGAAGAAAAAGCATTCGATCGAGTTAAAGAGAGAGTGGACCGTCTTTGCAAAGCTGCTCATGACTTGGGTATTCGGGTCATGGTGGATGCAGAAGAGTCTTGGTTTCAGGATGTAATTGATGATTTGGCTTATGAAGCCATGGAAAAATATAACAAGGAGCGCTGTGTGGTATACAATACCTATCAAATGTATCGACATGATTCCTTGGCAAGGCTGATGAAGGCGCATCAAGTAGCTCAGGAGAAAGGTTACCTATTCGGAGCCAAACCTGTAAGAGGTGCCTACATGGAAAAAGAGCGGGAGCGAGCAGAAGATATGGGTTACCCCGATCCAATCCAGCCAAATAAAGCTGCAACTGACAGGGATTATGATGCAGCAATTAGATTCTGTGTAGAAAACGGAATTTATTTAGTCTGTGCCTCTCATAATGAGAAAAGTAATCTGGAGCTAACCGAGCTTATGGATGAGTTTGGCTTAGATCCTCAGGATAGCAGAGTGTTTTTTTCTCAATTGTACGGGATGAGTGATAATATTTCATTCAACCTTGCCAAGGCAGGATATAATGTAGTGAAATATGTTCCTTATGGACCTGTGGAGAAAGTCATGCCTTACCTCACTCGCCGTGCTGCTGAGAATACTTCCATTGCGGGACAGAGCAGTAGGGAGTTTGAATTGGTGAAGCGTGAAATGAAGCGTAGGAAGGGCGATTGATAGCGTAAAAGTAGTAAGTCGTAAGAAGTAAATAGTGAGTAGTAATCAGAACTATAGATTGATAAAATGCAAGTATTGAGCGAACAGGAAATAGAGCGTCGTAGAGACCGGGAAGAGCTAATGAAATTGGGATTGAATCCCTACCCAGCGGAGGCTTTTCCAATCAATGTGACCGCAGAAGATATTCATCAAAATTACGAAAATCGAAAAAACGACTATAAGAGTATTTCCATCGCTGGACGCTTGATGTCAAGACGAATTATGGGATCGGCATCTTTTGCTGAGATTCAAGATTCGACTGGCCGTCTACAGATCTATGTAAGACGGGATGATATTTGTCCGGAGGATGATAAGATGCTTTACAATTCAGTCTTTAAAAAGCTCCTGGGAATCGGAGATTTCATCGGAGTCAAAGGATATATTTTTACCACGCAGACAGGGGAGATTTCTCTGCATGTAACTGAGCTTAAGGTGCTTTCTAAAGCAGTTAAGCCACTTCCAGTGGTAAAAAGAGATGAAGAGGGTAATATCTATGATGGATTTACTGACCCTGAACTTCGCTACAGACAGCGCTATGTGGATCTTACCGTCAATCCTGAGGTTAAGAAAACTTTTGTCACGCGATCAAAGATCATTTCTACCATGCGTCGATACTTTGATGATCATGGTTGGTTAGAGGTGGAGACGCCTATTCTTCAGGCTGTTCATGGTGGAGCGGCAGCACGTCCTTTCCAAACTCATCACAATACTTTGGACATGCCTCTGTTTTTGCGCATAGCCAATGAATTATACCTGAAGCGATTGATCGTAGGAGGTTTTGATGGGGTCTATGAATTTGGGAAAATGTTCCGAAATGAAGGAATGGACCGGACACATAATCCTGAATTCACTTCCATGGAAATCTATGTGGCTTACAAGGATTACATCTGGATGATGGAGATGGTCGAAGAACTAATCGAAAAAGTCACTGAGACCATTCATGAGGACACGAAAGTCAAGGTAGGAGAGCACATTATTGATTTTGCAGGACCCTATCGACGCCTGACCATGTATGATTCCATCAAGGAATATGCAGGTATTGATGTCAGTCAAATGGATGAGCAAGAACTTCGTGAAGTCTGTAAAAAATTGGCCATAGAGGTGGATGACTCCATGGGTAAGGGAAAATTGATCGATGAGATTTTTGGTGCAAAAGTCGAAACTCATTTGATTCAGCCTACTTACATCATTGATTATCCGATCGAAATGACGCCATTGGCCAAGAAGCACCGCACCGAGGAAGGATTAGTGGAGCGTTTTGAGCTTTTTGTCAATGGAAAAGAAATCGCTAATGCCTACACAGAGCTGAATGATCCGATCGATCAGCGGGAGCGTTTTGAAGACCAGCTGAAGTTGGCAGCTCGTGGAGATGATGAGGCTATGGCGATGGATGAGGATTTCTTGAGAGCATTGGAGTATGGGATGCCACCTACTTCTGGTCTGGGAATAGGAATTGACCGTTTGACCATGCTACTCACGAATAATTTCACGATTCAGGAAGTGCTTTTCTTCCCTCAAATGAGACCTGAAAAGAAAGCAGTTGCGTTGTCCGAGGAGGAGAAAATTGTATTCGAATTGATCAGTAAAAGTAGCCCGGCAAACCTTTTGGATGTCAAAGAAGAAGCTGGTCTTAGCAATAAAAAGTGGGATGTCTCTATGAAAGGGCTCACCAAAAAAGGTGTCGTCAAGGTGACCAAAGAAGGTGAAACCCTGACTGTCGAAGTAGTGGATTAAACCCTATTTATTTCAAACAATCTTTAAGGTGAAAGATGATCAAAAGTCTTTCACCTTTATTTTTTTCAGCATTACTTTTTGAATAATTAAGCAGATCCAAGAATAGTATAATTTTTTTAAAATAATTTATTGATTTTTAGGCTTTTACACGCTTGCGTATTATTTTTCCTAAGCAAAAAAACTTTTGAATATGCGTGAAGTGATGATGACAGGAATGGGACCTGGAAATTTTTCGGCCATTCGTTCCCAGTTCCTGAGATGTTATGATGAATTATCGAAGATGGCAAGGCAAAAACTCCGATCTGAGTATCAGTCTAGCACCTTGGATACAGCAGCCTTGGTTCATGAAGCTTATCTCAAAATGGACGGTAGTCAGAAAGGCTACGCCGATAAAAACCATTTTCTGGCGATAGCCGCCATCGTGATGAGGAGGTTTCTGGTAGATTATGCGAGGCAAAAAAAGCGACAGAAGCGGGGTGGAGATCAGATACAGCTTACTTACGGCTCTGCTAATCAGGCTGTCATGACCTCCCCAGAGGAAGTTTTGCAGCTAAATGATGCTTTGAATAGACTTAAAGCCTTGAATAATCGGCATTGCCGGGTAGTAGAGTTCCATTTTTTCGGTGGCTACAAACACGAAGAAATTGCTGAGATGATGGGAGTATCGATTGATACAGTGAGAAGAGATTGGCGCCTTGCAAAAGCTTGGCTTAGTAAGGAGTTGAAAAACTGAATCGGTTGCGACCAGGAGGATGAACTTAGATTCTGTATAAAACTCCTTTTTAAAACCTGTACCTATTTATCAAATGAATTTTTTAAAAAGTAAATAAAATGAAGAGAGGAGATGGAAAGTGGGAAGAGGTTTCAGGACTTTTTCATGAATTAACTGAGCTTTCCGAAACTGATAGGAAAGCTCGACTCCAAGAAATTGCTGAAGATAATCCTGCTCTTTATGATCAGCTTACCGATTTGCTTGAAGCTGATTTAGATTCCCATCCTATTTTCAAGGGGGGTACAGGTAGTGTCTTTTCTATTTTGGATAATGATCATGAGCTTATTAATGAATCAATAGGTCCATTTCAACTCAAGGAGCTGGTCGGTCAAGGGGCAATGGGGACCGTGTTTAAAGGTATTCGGGTGGATGGTCAGTTTGATCAGGTGGTGGCAATCAAATTGATGAAACCATTGATGATCAATCCTGCTTATCGTAGTTTCTTTGATCGGGAAAGACAAATTCTTGCAAAGCTCAATCATCCCAATATTGGCAGATTATATGATGGAGGTTTTACCGAAGACGAGAGACCATTTTTTACCATGGAGTGGGTTGCAGGTAATAATCTTCTAGATTATTGCAGTATTAATAACCTTGGACTTATGGAGCGCCTGAAACTTTTCAAGCAAGTCTGCCATGCATTACAGTATGCCCATCAATCGATGATTGCCCATCTTGATATCAAGCCACAAAATATAATTGTGAATGGGGATGGCCAGGTGAAGTTGCTCGATTTTGGAGTATCTCAAATGATGGAAGAAGGAAATGAGCAGGAGGGGAGCTTTACCTTAGCCTATGCCTCTCCAGAGCAGATTGAAAGAAATCACCCAAATACGGTTTCGGATATTTATTCATTGGGTGTTGTCTTGTTTGAGTTGCTTTGTGGCTATCATCCTTTCAAACAGTATTTCGAAGACCCCACTGCATTGAAGAAAGCAGTGCTTGAAGGAAATGGAGCCAACTTTAAACTATTAAAAGAATTTGGATCGGTTGCCTTTGCAGATGATCTGTCATTGATTTGCATGAAGGCGATGGAAAAGTATCCGGATGATCGCTATGCTTCTGTCGATGAGCTTGTCAGGGATTTGGAAAATTTTGAGCAAACCTATCCCATTCTTGCACATCGGGAGGATTGGTCCTATCGCGCTAAAAAATACATCCGAAGAAATCGTACCATTCTAGTAGTAGTGAACACCGCAGTATTATTGTTAGTGGCGCTTGGTGTGTTTTATACCTTTCAATTAAGGGAACAGCGAAATATAGCTTTGGCAGAGGCCAAGCGAGCTAATCAGATCACTAATCTGATTACGGACGTTTTTTCGTCAGCAGATCCCAATATCGGAGGGGCTGATACGATTACGGCAGTTCAGCTTTTGGATCAAGGTCTGATTAATTTAGAGAAAAACCTGGGCGATGATCCCGCACTTTATTCTGACATGCTTATGCGGTTGGGACCTGTTTATTTGGCTTTGGGACAATATGAAAAAGCAAAAAGATCGATCGACGAGGCTTATGAAATAAATCTGAACCTTCCCGATGTTTCGCCCGAAACGCTTGCAAGAAATGAGCTTTTGATTTCGAGTACATTTTTTATGTACGGAGTACTTGATTCATCTCAGTTTTTTTCTGAAAAGGCCATTAGGAGACTTTCTGATGCGGGCATTAAAGATGGAGATGTTTTGTCTGCCGCTTTTCTGGAGTTGGGTACTGCCTATTATGACATGGCAAATTACTCCCAGGCTGATTCAGCTTTAAGTATTGGACTTCAATTATCGATGCAGGAGTATACTTCACCCGATATTGAATTAGCCACTTTACTACACATGAAGGGAGCAACAGCCAGAAAATTAGACCGATTGGACTCTGCTCGTAAATACCTGAATGAGTCTTTGGAGATGAAAAGGAAGCTTTTTGATGAGCCTCATCTGGAAATAGCCTATGCCTATAATTATTTTGGGAGCTTTTACCAAGATTTAGGGGACTATGAGCAGGCTCTTGAATATGTGAAAAAATCACTCGAACAGAGACAGGCTATTCTCGGCGATTATCATGTAGAGACAGTAGCTAGTTTGGGAAATATGGGAAGGACTTTAATTGGCCTTGGTCAGCCGAGAGAAGCGGTTCCTTATTATCAATCTGCAATTTCTGTTATAGATTCTATTTTTGGGACCTCTCATTATTATTATGGTGCGCTTAAAGGCAGTTTGGGAAATGCCTATTATGCTTCTGGAGATTTGAAAAATGCCCGAGAGGTTTTTGAAATCAGCCTTAAAGTTTTTGATGAACTTTTATCCGAAAGAGATCCTAGAAAAGCTAGTCCAAGAATGAACCTTGGCAAAATAGCAATGGATGAATTGCGATATCAGGATGCAAAAATTTATTTTCAGGAAAGTTTAAAAATCAGGCAAGATCTATTACCAGAGAACCATATTCAAATCGCCCAAAGCCAACAAGCTTTTGGTGGGTGCTTGCTAGCGATGGGAGATTTTTCTACCGCCATAGATTTTCTTGAAGATGCTCTGAAGATTTTTCAGGCGGATTCTGATTCTAATTCCGAAGAAATTTCAAAAGTAAATAGTCAATTAGCACAGGCTTATCTTCAAATCGGTAATCAGGAAAAGGCAACTTACTATGAGCAACTTATAACGGCCAGAGAATAGAATACATTCTCTGGCCAAATTTGATTTAACAGCTGACCTGGTTGATGAAGATTTTAGTTTTCAAAGCGTTCTGAGTAGTCTCCAGACATACCTGAGTCGGTTTACTGTAAGTATTGTCTGCCAAAAACTTCCACTTAAATCCATCCTGATACTCGACAGTCAGTCGGATTCCGAATGCACCAGCTGGGATTGTTTTTGCTGTTTTTGTATTGGTTTTGATATCACCACTGGAGATGGTCCTGTTGTATGTGATTCCATTTTCCTTGGTCTTATAGGTGATAGTGAAGCGGACATCTACTCCAAGGAATCCATTTCTATTGTTCAAAGTCACTTCTTTAGCAGGATGCTTTTTCTCCTGGCAGGTTTTTACTTGATATTCGGTGGTATATCCTAATTTAGCTGTTGTGTTGTCACTTAAGTAGTGCAACTTGTAGGAGATAGGTACCCCTGGATTGTTTCGTGAATAGACTGCATTATCTCCTGTGATGATGTAGTTCAGATCTGCAAAGTTTTTGGCATTGACAGCCTCAGAAGCCACCGAAGCATTTCCTCCTATGGTCACCACAGTAATGCTGGACTTGTTAAGAATTGACTTGTATTTCGCTTCAATAGTACCTGATACATTGGTTAATCCAGTGGCATAGTTCATCGCACCTTCCAACTCTGCATCTGTAGCTGATTCAGTTGTTGTCATTCTAAACATAATGATCCGGCCATAATTGACCGCCTGAACATATGCTGGGGGAGAGTTTGGACCGAATTTTTGTTCGATCTCCGTCAAGCTGGCATCGGGTCCAAAAACCTGTCCGGGATTGGTCGGCGGATCCATGGTCACTGAATAAAAAACCTGCTTAAATGACATCATTGCTACCCGTTCGGTGGTAGTAGACTCAAAATTGAATTGGGTTTCCACATCACCTCGGGCCCATTCCACATTGAGGCCGATATCCATACTTACTTGCCGGCTGCTGTAAGAAGTGCGCGCGATATAGCTGGAATTGGCGGCGTTCACATATCCTTCCTGATAGGCATTCGCATTCCACCATTCAAGTGCCTCATCAATTTTTGTCTGAACATCAGAGTTAGAAGGACTTTCGACATTTAGGGACCCATTTTCCCCCATTCCAGGAAGGTCAATCCTTAAAGTCATGGGAGCACGGTCAACTGCAGCGGGTGTAGGCAAACCGCCCAGTGTAGCTTCATCTGCAATAACTAAGGCTCCGGGGAAGATGATCCCGTTTGTCGGCCTAAGAATGGCGATGTCCTCGAAATTGTTTTTGAGATCGTATTGAATCGTTCGGCATTCGAGAGTGCCTCCGTCAATGGGACTTCCATTTACCTTATTGCTTGTTTCTGTCCGCTGAGAGCCACCTGAAATATTCTGAACGTTTAAGAGACTACTATTATCAGAGGGCATATTCCTCAAATAGTCGGTAATTGATTCTGCGTCAGGAGATATAAGAATAGGGTCTTCACCGCCTCCTATATCACAGGCAGTAAAACTTAAGGTAAGTGCGAAGGCCAAAATCACCTTCAATTTGTTTTGAAATAATGCTTTCATGGCGTATAGATTTTTGGTTGTATATCTATAGGCGACAAAAGCGTAGGAAAGTGGTAACGGGATTTCGAAGAAAAATTGACTTTTTTTGAAAAAGTGCTTTAAACGGCTACAAACGCATTATTTTCTTTTAAATTATTTCAACTTTACGAGTGGATAGTTCAAGCCATTGACCTCATTTCTGACAACGGTGTACTTATTCAGGCTCTTGAAAAGCTCTGTCAGGTTTCGAAAACCAAAGGTTCTTGGGTCAAAACTAGGGTCTATTTTACGAAGGGAGGCTCCGATTTTAGCAATGTGAATTTCCTCCTCTTCATCGCTTGCCGAAATATCAAATGCACGGTCAATCAAACGTAAATCCAGTTTGGGGTAGGGGCGTTTTGATTTTTTAGGAGTTGATGATTTGACGACATTTGGTCTATCGGCTTTCTTATCATCCTTAATTTCCTCAGCCTCATCTTCTTCCCCTAAGTTTTCGGCAAAGGTGAAAATCTCACAGGACTGAACAAAAGCCAATGGAGTGATCCGTCGACCTATTCCCATCACAAACATTCCTTCCTCGCGAATCCGCTTCGCCAAGCCAGTATAATCTGAGTCGGAGGATACGATACAGAATCCGTCCACGGAATTGCCGTGAAGAATATCCATGGCATCGATGATCAAAGAGCTGTCCGTGGAGTTCTTACCAGTGGTGTAGGCAAACTTTTGAATTGGATTGAAGGAGTATTGATTGATCACCTCCTTCCATCCATTCATATGCGGAGTGGTCCAATCTCCGTATATCCTTCGAATGGTCGCTTTTCCATATTTTGATACTTCATCCAAGATTTCCTTGACCAGCCTGGCAGATGCATTATCCCCATCAATCAAGACAGCCAAATTGAATTTTTTTTCTTGCATAAGATTACGTTACTGATTTAATAAAGAAGGGGCTCAATCGCCCCTTTCATTCTGAGAGTTTATTTAAGATTTTCTTTGAAAAAGGCAATTGTACGCTCCCAAGCTAGATTTGCAGCTTTTTCATCATAGCGAGGAGTGGTATTGTTGTGAAAGCCATGGTTGACGCCATCATACATGTGCATCACATAATCTACCCCATTCGCCTTTAGCGCTTCTTCATAGGCTGGCCAACCAGCATTGACCCGCTCATCAAGGCTCGCATACTGAATCATCAAAGGGGCTTTGATTTGAGCTGCTTCTTCCGCAGAAGGTTGTCCTCCATAGAAGGGAACGGCTGCTTTGAGGTCTGGAAGCCTCACCGCCATCATATTCGATATCCAGCCACCAAAACAAAAGCCCACTACACCTACATTGCCATCGCAATCCGGATGGTTTTTCAAATACTCGAATGCCGCGATAAAATCCTCAAGCATCTCATCACGAGATCTTTCCCGCTGCATGGTTCTACCTTCGTCATCATTCCCAGGATATCCACCCAAAGGCCAAAGCGCATCGGGAGCAATCGAAATAAAACCTGCTACTGCACATCGACGTCCCACATCTTCAATGTAAGGATTGAGCCCTCTATTTTCATGAACTACTACGATACCGGGAAATTTACCGCTTCCTGCAGGCTTAGACAGCAAACCTCTAATTTCACCTCCGCCTTTTGGCGAGTTATAAAAAACATAGTCTGAGCTTTGCATTCGCTCATCAGAAGGCTCCACCGTAGCAGTAGTCATATAATCAGGCATCATGGTACTCATGAGTGTGGTCAGCGTGATTCCGCCTACAGCATAGGCCGATAGTTTTTCCATGAATGTCCTTCTGTCTAGCTGGTTATGAGCATAGTAGTCATAGAGGTCATAGACTTCCTGTGGAATATCTTCTTTGTTGAGTTTTTTCATTGGATATAGTGGTTATTTGTAGCTAATAAAATTCCTTAAGTTTATAAATCATCACCCTGTAGAAAGATTAATTCCTTGGTTCAATTTCATTTTTTGAGAAAATAGCTTAAATCTTTGAATTAATTAAGGGAAATTCTATCGACGGATAAATTCTATTCTGAAGCTTAGGTTCTTTTAGAATCTTGGAAATACGATCATCTTTCCCCAAATATTCAATAGAATTCCTTGAATACTTTTATGAGAAGATGAACCTAGCTTGTCTGAATTTTATTAATTTGACCAATAAAATTTCTTTTATGGAAGAACAGGTTCCAAAGATCAAGCTAAAAGACAAAACCAGCCGTGAAAGGCAGACTTTTTTCAGAGTTACCTTCAATACCAATTCACAGTTGCTCAAAATTGCCGATAACAAGGCCAATATCGTCATTAGTATTAATGCGCTGGTTATTTCATCCATGGTGGCCTTGGTAGGTTACGGATCCGTATCGAATCAACTCGATATGCAGAATTTTATGATGCTTACCCCGATCATTTTATTTGTCTTGATGTGTTTGATCTCCACCATTTTGGCAGTTCAGGCAGCCAAACCAAAAATCGTCGGAAAGTCCGATAACTTGACTATAGAAAATAGGTCTTTGATATTTTTTGGGTCAGTCTCGTATTTCAGTAAGGACGAATATATCCAAAAAATCCACGATGCGATGGCTTCACGTGATGCAATCATGGACCAAATGTCATCATCACTGTACTATCAAAGTCTCGTTTTGAATCAAAAATATAGGCTCCTTAGTAGAGCATATCAGGTGTTTATGCTGGGACTGACAATTGGCGTTTTGGCTTTTATTATCCAGTTGGTCTATTGAGCAAAGGAAGATTATTTTTTCTTGGTTTGTTTAGCTCTCGCTTTTGCACGCTCAATGGTATTCTTTCGATATTCCTCATCTTCATAATACCTTTTTCGGCTTTTGCTTAGAGTGTACTCCTTATATTCAGAGTCTTTTTGATACTTTTCCCGATATCGTTTTCTTGTCTTCTCCCTGAATTCAGCATCTTCTTCGTACCGTTTCTTAGCTCGGGCTAGGATCTTCTCTTTATTTTTCAAATAATATTCCGATGGCATAGTGCAATGTGTCGTTTTTTGAAAATTAAAAAATAAAATTTTCACTCAAAAATCAACTTCCTTTAAAATCCATACTTCTCGAATTGATGCAGTAACGAATACCTCCTTGATCCTTGGGACCATCAGGGAATCGATGTCCCAAGTGTGAACCACAATTGCCACAAAGAATTTCTTCGCGAACCATGAAATGGGAATAATCCATCTGAATATCTATTGCCTCCGGTTTGACTGGTTCCGTAAAGCTAGGCCAGCCACAGCCGCTATCATATTTTTTTGAGGAATGAAAAATCTCATTTCCGCATGCCTTGCATTCATAGATTCCCGTGTCATGATTAAGGTAATATTCACCAGTAAATGGTCTTTCAGTACCTTTTTCTACCAAAATATGATAAGATTCTGAGTCTAATTTCTGTCTGAGTTCTTCTGGATTAAGTTTTACAGGGTATTCCTTTTTTTCTTTCTTTTTCATAATTAAAAAACAGCTAAGGGCCTACTTAGTTTGAATTCTTTTTAGGGTTGATTCCGAGGTAAAAAACCACTGTTCCTACTAAGTAACAAAAGATATCCCAATAATCTCTGGTGTAAGTATCCGAATAAGCCGGTAGAAACCACTCAAATGCAACTGAGACATACAAAAATCCGACGGTCACTTGGGTCATGGTAAATCGAAAATTGTCTTTCTTTGGATGAATCCATTGGAAAATCTGCAAAGTTAAGCCCAGGATCACGGGCATGGCTAATAGGTCATCTAGATAGGAGTATAGAAAGGGGAAGCTCTCAAACGACCAGTATTCCACTGCTTGATTGATCCAAAAAATCAGGCAGCATGTGATAAAAATCGGGTTTTTGAAGATGCGCATTATCCGGGTAAAGCTGCAATAAGCCAAAGAATAAATGTCATGATAGCCATAAAAACCGTGTAGAATCCATTTCCTACTTTTTTGAAAAACTTGACTAAGGATGTATCAGATTCTTTGATGTAGAACATCCACTCTTCCTCATTCTTTTTCTTTTCGTCTTTTCTGACTTTATCTCTTTTTACTTCTACGGGACTTAGGTTTTTGCCACAGTGATCACAGGTGTCATCAATATTTTGATTCCACTCAGACCAATTTCCGCAGTGTGGGCATTTTTTCTGTCCCATTCAAATTTTGTTTTTTTACTGTGTCGATTGCCTAAAGAATGGTTGTTTAGGCAAGACGATTTTTTCCTTCGATTATCAATGGAGAAGGGGCTCATCGTATCGAATCATCTTAAAATATAAACCAATCATTGTATGCCCCCCAATTATTTTACCTATTCTATCCTCTTCTTTTTAATTCACAAACAGGATAAGTATCGAAAGCTTATCTCGGTGTCATTATAAGAGAATCTTTAGCACTTTCAACTATTTCATTTTTATCCATTAATTGATAGCGGTATTTTCCTTTTGTATAGAGGGAAGCCTGATCCCGGTAGTGTTTGCTGAATCTATTTCCACTTTGACCTGTAGGCAATACCGAAAGCGAGCGATCTGCATCCATGAAGTCTAGCAATATCCGCATAGCCGGTCCCGAAGTCACTTTGTAAATACCTTCTCCATTGAGTTTAAATGCCAATTTATTGACTGATTCGTCATTTGCTGGAACTGGGTCAGTTTTTACATTGAATATCTTGTCTAGTGGTTTTTGGCTACCTAATGGATGTGGGTGTTCCAATATCACTGCTTTTTCCCAATCCCAGGAATTTATGTTATCCCCAAACTGGGCTTCTAGCTCTTGCAGGGTGATTTTAAGGCTCTCTGAAAAAATTTGAGATGCATTTTCTTTTTCGGAAGTGTTTACCTTATCCCACCAAGGATGGTTAAAATTTCGAATAAAAGGCAAATTTGAGCGGATCATCACAAAGGATCCTAAATAGCTTTCGAAAGCTTCCTTTCCAAGCTCATCTTCCATAGCCAATCTAAGAACGTGGTAAAGCCACTTATAATAGATAGTAGGAATTGAAGAGCTGAGTTCATGATTTCCATCCCAGTTTTCCAACAAGCTTTTGACCCGTTCTTTCCCCTCGAAATCAAAATCGGGAATTTGACTTAACATGATTTTGGCAATCTGGGCATGATCGGTATTCATTACCTCAAGTTGAATCGCTTTCATTTCTTGGATAGTCCAATCGTCCTTGGAATTGATTGCATCTGCAATTCGCTTCCAGCGTTCTCCCGGGAAATAATATCCAGGGTACAGTACGCCGTTTTGAAGGGTGTCGGGTTGATTATTTGCAGAGGCTACAAAACCCGATGGTGGGTTGATGCTCCTTGGGTTTAAGCTGAATGGGTACCATCCTTGAGGCATGCTTTCAGGATCAGAGCCATCAGCAAAAATTTTGGAATGGACCTTTTCGGAGCGGATGGGTAACTTTCCTGCTGCCCACCAGGCAATATTGCCAAGACTATCACCATACATGATATTTAGCCCCGGAGCATGTATCAGAGATGCAGCTGCTTCCATATCCTCCAAGTCCTGTGCGTGGTTGATTTGGTAGATGGATTCCAAAGCACGGGTTGGTTCCATCGTATATACCCACCAGCTGCTTACAGGATTATCAGTCAAAGAAGCAATTTCAGGTACGACAGAATTCACGATAGGTCCATGAATGGTCTCTTTTATTTCAATTTCTACCGGGTCCTGACCTTTAACAGAAATAATATCTTTTCTCACACTGAAGGGTAGAAACTCATCGCCAAATTGATATTCATTCGAATTATTCGGATTCAATTTGATTTCAAAAAAGTCTTGATCGTCATTTTCAAACATCGTCAGTCCTACGCTGTGATGCCTGCTATGTCCTACCAATCCAAAAGGAACTCCGGCTAAATGGTTTCCATAAAAACTGAATCCCTGATACTCTATGTGTGCTTCATACCAAACAGAGGGAGATGAAAACCCGATGTGAGTATCATTGGCAAAAATGACTTTTCCGCTCTTGGTTTTGCTCCCAGAAACCACCCATCCGTTAGATCCTTCCAATAAAGGGACAGGTAACTTTTCCAGTAGGCTGCTTAAATTTCCATTAGGCTCACTATCAGGATAAAAATTCGGGATGAAATGATGCTCGGGTAAAGTTTCTATCGAGAGTGCTTCCAGATACTCCTCTCCCAATTCACGAGTCATTTTGGTGATCAATGGATCGGTTTTTAGAGCCATTCCAAATGTAAAGGACATATAACCAATAATTCCATGAATATCATTGATGGTGAATTCTCTAGGCTTTTCACCGAGCAGTAAATATTCCACAGGTAGAGTGCCATTTTGAATAAATTCATTGACCCCGGACATGTAGGCTTCTGTGGCAGTTTTCCAAGGTGAATCAGGCTGGGAATTCCAGAATTCTGTGGATGTTTGGGCATGTTTCGGAATACCGAGTGTTCTGAAAAATTGATCAATTTCGACCACATCGGGACCGAGAAACTCAGCCAAAGTTCCTGTGCCTACTCTTCGCATCATTTCTAATTGGAAAAGTCTATCTTGAGCGTGAAGGTATCCTAAAGCGCGATAGGCATCCGATGCGTCCGAGGCATAAATATGCGGTATACCATACTCATCAAAATAAGCGGTGGTCTCCTCTGAAAGTCCATTGATTTCAATTTCCCCCTTATATTGAGGAGAGTGGAGGAAGATAAAAACCAAAAGACTCAAGGCGAGAAGTAACACTAAGCCTCCCAAAAAGGCACCGACCTTTCTCATAGTAATCAAAGTTTTTAGTGGGTCCTAATTAAGAAAAAAATGAGCAGTTTTTCGGCTAAGATCAACTCAATTCTTCCACCGCTTGAAGAATAATTTTACACGCATTCCGTATTTCTTCTTCGGTAATGACCAAAGGCGGAGCAATTCGCATAGAATCATCACAAAACAGAAACCAGTCGGTGATTACACCGAGTTCGATCGCCCGATCGATGATAGGTTTCAATACCTCAAAGGATTCAAATTCCACAGCCATCATCAGGCCTTTATTCCGAATACCTTTTATTTTTGGATGGACCAAAAGCTTTTTAAATAGATTAGCTTTTTCTTCTACTTGATCTATGAGCCTTTCTTCCTGCAAAATCTGAATAGTGGCTAGAGAAGCAGCTGCACTGACGGGATGTCCTCCAAAAGTGGTGATATGACCGAGCAGCGGGTTGTTTTTGAAGGAGGCCATGACTTTCTGATTGGCAATGAAGGCCCCAATTGGCATTCCTCCTCCCATTCCCTTTGCGCAGACTACCATATCAGGTACTATTTCGAAATGTTCAAAAGCCCAAAACTTACCTGTTCTTCCGAACCCTGCCTGAATTTCATCCAAAACCAACAAAGTTCCCGTTTCATCACATCGTTTTCTGAGCGCCTGAAAGTATTCTTTGCATGCTACTCTGATTCCCGCTTCTCCCTGAATCGTTTCTACAAAAACGGCTGCTGTTTTTTCAGTAATCTGATCGAGATGAGAATAAGCACCATACACGATATTGCTGATACCAGGAAGTAAGGGACGATAAGCTCTTTTGAAAATCTCATTGCCGCCAATACTCAATGCACCGTGAGAGCTTCCATGGTAGGCATTCACACAGGAGATCAGTTCTGAGCGTCCCGTATATCTCTTGGCTAATTTCATCGCCCCTTCAATCGCCTCCGAACCACTGTTGACCAAATACACATTGTTCAAGTGATCTGGAAGGGTATCACAGAGGGCCTTTGCTAGAAGTGTCTGCGGGCTTTGGACATATTCCCCATACACCATGAGGTGGAGGTACTTGTCCAATTGTCCCTGAATAGCTTGAAGAACCTTCGGGTGGCGATGGCCTACATTGCTGACACCAATTCCTGAGATCAAATCAATATATTTCCTGTCTTCGGGACCGAATAGGTAGATCCCTTCAGCTTTTTCTACTTCTATCAAAAGAGGAAAATCTGTGGTTTGTGCTAGATGACTGAGAAATAGTTGGCGATGATTCATAAAGGGATTTTAGAAACTTCGAAAGCGGTAGAAAACACCGAGTGGAAGCTTTTTGCCAAAGGAGTCCTTGAGAAAGAGCTCTCCGTGTTCGGCATTTTTAATGTTTTTGAAATTTGATTGAACCAAGTTGACGGCAATCAGTGAGGAGAAGCTCAGTGAATACATGTTCAAAAGCAAGAAGTTATTCACCGGGTCCAATATTTCCGAACAGATTTTCAGCATTTCATTGATTTGCTCCTCCAAAATCCATTTTTCTCCATCAGGTCCACGGCCATAAGCAGGTGGGTCAAGAATAATACCTTGATAAATATTTCCTCTTCTTGCTTCTCTTTTGATGAATTTCAATGCATCATCCACGATCCATCGAATTCCATCAAGGCCAGATGCCTCCATATTGTGTCGGGACCAAGTCACGACTTGTTTGACAGAATCCAAGTGCGTGACATCAGCTCCTGCTGCCTTTGCTGCTACTGATGCAGCACCGGTGTAGGCAAATAGGTTCAACACCTTTGGTTTTTCTCCAGGAAATGACTGAATACTCTCATACAAGTAATCCCAATTGACCGCCTGCTCTGGAAATAGCCCAATGTGTTTGAAAGAGGTCTGAGCTAGATTAAGCTTTAATTCTAGGCCGGACTGATTTCTATAAGAAATCTGCCAGTTGTGTGGCATTTTTTTCAGTTGCTGCCAGCTTCCTTTTTCTGGGTTGTTCTTCTCTTTGGCAAAGTGAGCATGAGCCTGTCTTTTCCATTCAGATTCAGGCAAGCTTTTATCCCAGATGGCCTGAGGCTCTGGCCGGCTTAGAGTAAAATCGCCAAAGCGTTCCAGTTTTTCGAACCCACCGGTATCTATTAATTCGTAATCATCCCAGGCTCCTGGGCTGAGGGAAAGTATTCGTTCTTCCATGTTTTGTCAAAATCTGAGGACAAAAGTAAGGGTTTTAGATCAGTCCCAACTTTTCGAGGGTCTTTTCACTGAATTCCCAGAGTTCTTCGGCATTGCTAGCGCTAAGACCTGCAGAATTTGGACTCTTCAGTTTCTTCCTCACGTAATAGCCTCCGTTTTTCAATTTGGTTGAATCAGTTTTTGCCAGGAAAAGTGAGTTTTCGGCCCCTTTCTGTGCTGAGATAAAAAACAACTGTGTGGCTCGAATAATTGCTTTTGTAATAGGATCCGTCTCTGATCCAAAGGCTGTTTTTACCGCACCGGGATGGAGACTAAAAGCCGTAATTCCTTCATTTCCATACCGATTTGCTAGTTCTTTTGCCATCAAAATATTGTAGAGTTTGGCTTCTCCATATGCTGTGATGGTACTGCTTACACTTGAAAGTCCAATGTCATTGGATCTGAATTTCCCCAATCGGTGTGCCTCTGAGCTTACTTGGATGACTTTTGCTTTTCCTTTGATAAGGGAGGGGAGAAGCTGATGAGTTAGCAAGAAATGACCCAAATGATTGACAGTAAAAGTCATGTCCAAGCCCTTGTTATTTTTCTTTCCTCCGGGAAACATCCCACCTGCATTATTGATCATCAAATCGATCTTCGGAAACTCCTTGTTGATTTTTTCGCTTGCTGCCTTCACCGATTCGAGGTCCGCAAGGTCAAATTCATATAATTTGAATTTTTCATGATTTGGAAATTTGGCCAGTTTGGATTCAGCCTTCTCTATATTTCGCACTGGCAGAATAAACACTTCAGAATGGTCAAGTAGACCTTTTAGCGTTTCGTATCCTATGCCTGAAGTGCTTCCTGTTAGTACTGTGATCATATTAGTTTTCAATTTGATAAAAAATACTCATTTGGTACTCAATTAGATGAATGAAGCTGAGGCTAATATTGTTTTGGCTATGCTTATTTTTTAAATGAGAAATTGTATTTTTCCAACTGACCAACTCTTAAATCCCGCTAATTCTAAAATTCATGTCGAAAAAATTCATCGATATCGAGAAGGCTATTCATTCCAAAAACCCAAAACTCCTCAAGTGGATGCCGGGCTTTTTGCTTTCTTATATCAAAAATGTCACGCATGAATCTTGGATGAATTCAGTCATGGCCCGTATCGGACATCTCAAAGGGCTGGATTTTGTAGATGCGCTGGTCAAAGAGTTTGAGCTGGACGTGGAGTTGAGGGGTGCTGAGAAGATTCCCAAATCAGGAGGAATTATCATAGCTGCCAATCATCCCCTTGGTGGGATGGATGGGATAGCACTGATGCATGCCATCGGGAGATATCGGAAGGATTTTAGGTTTTTGGTCAATGACCTACTCATGACTTTTGATAATTTTGACCCCTTGTTTATTCCTGTGAATAAACATGGACGGAATTCGGCAGATACCATGAAGAAAATCGATGAAGCCTATTCGGGAGATGGTGTGGTTTTGATTTTTCCGGCAGGCTTAGTCTCAAGAAAGTCAGAAGAAGGAGTGAGGGATTTGACTTGGAGAAAGAGTTTTGTCAACAAGGCGAAAAAGAATAAGAAAAACATTATTCTTTGTTTTATTGAAGGTAAAAATTCTAAATTCTTTTATAATCTCGCGAGTTGGCGAAAAAAACTGGGGATAAAAGCTAATTTAGAAATGTTTTATTTGCCTGATGAAATGTATAAACAACGAGGTCAGAAAGTGACGATCCATCTGGGTGATGTGGTTTCTTTCACGGAGTTGTCGGATGAACATTCAGATATTTATTGGGCAGGAGATTTAAAGAAAAGGGTGTACCAAATCGGAGAAGGTAAAAATCACCACGCGAAGCAAAAAAGCTAACAATCAACAGCTTGCTTCAAATTAGTAGACGACGGTTTGAAAATGAATTTACAAACAGGTGAAACTGGAGCAAAAAATGAGTAAGGAAGAAGCGATTATTCCTGCAGTAGATAAGGAGATTTTGAAGTCAGAGCTTAGCCCTGATCGGTTTTTACGATATACAAATAATGGAAATAATCTAGTCTATCTAGTCAATCATCATAATTCGCCCAATGTGGTGCGAGAAATAGGACGATTGCGTGAACTTACTTTTCGAACAGCAGGAGGCGGGACAGGAAAGAGTCTAGACTTGGATGAAAATGATATTTGTCCTAATTGCTACGAGCAACTGATCACCTGGAATCCTGAAGATGAGGAAATCGTCGCAGGATATCGGCTGATTCATTGCAAAAACGCCGTTTCCGAAGGCGGAAATATCAATCTGTCGACATTCCATCTTTTTGACTTTTCAGATGAATTTGTGAGAAATTACCTGCCTTATACCATTGAATTAGGAAGGTCGTTTGTGCAGCCTAAATACCAACCCAGCATCGATAATCGCAAAGGGATATTCAGTTTGGATAATCTTTGGGATGGGCTTGGAGCGGTCGTTCTGCTTCATCCTGATGTCAAATATCTCTTTGGTAAGGTGACGATGTATCCCCATTATCACAGGGAGGCGAGAGATTTGTTGCTTGTTTTTCTGAATCATTACTTTCCTGACAAAAACAACCTAGTCAACCCAAAGAAGGAAAAGACACTGACCTACGATACCCATATTGGTACAGACCCTGACCCATTTGATGGATTGGATTACAAGGAAGGCTACAAGTTGTTGAATTCACGAGTCCGGTCTTATGGTGAAAATATCCCTCCTTTGATCAATACGTATATGAACCTTTCCCCCACTATGATGACATTTGGTACGGCTTTGAATGATGAGTTTGGGGAAGTCGAGGAGACTGGTATTTTGATTACTTTGGATGATATCTACGAGTCCAAAAAGCATAGACACATGGATACCTTCGAGCGGGATAGAGAATTTGGATCAAGAGATGTCTGAAAAGAAAATTACCTTAATCGTTGGCGCCACAACCAATCCTTCTAGATATGCTTATTCGGCAGCCCAGCTTTTTTATGAAAAAGGGGTTGAGTTTATCCCCATCGGAATCAAATCGGGTCAGGTATTTGGAAAGAAAATTTTAGACCTTCGTGAAAAACCACCTTTAGGCGAGATCCATACCATCACTTTATACATTGGTCCTCAAAATCAGGGTGAATGGATAGATTATTTGATTTCGTTGAAACCGCAGCGTATCATTTTTAATCCAGGAACAGAGAACATGGAATTTGCTCAAAAAGCGAAAAATGAAGGAATTGAGGTTTTGTTTGCCTGTAATCTAGTGATGCTTAGTACCGGGCAGTTTTGAATTTTTTGATAAAGTGATCCATGTAAAATACATGGGGGAAAGAGATTAGGGAGATCAAAATAAAAAACAGAAGTAAAAGCTCACTTTGATCCAAGAATCGCATTCCAAAAAGTAATAAACCGGAGATTCCAACTAGGCTTAAAAGGGTGAAGGGAATTAATTGTTTGACGAATTTGAGAAGGCTATTGTATTGGGGAAAGCGGTTCAAGAATTCGTATTCTAGTCTCATGCTAGGTAAGGCATGCCAAAATCCAAAGTAGACCACAAAACTGATAAAAAGTGGAGCCATGTATAGAAGCGGTGCCAAAATGACAAGGTCTACCAAGCTATCGAATTTGATTTTTCGGAAAGTCCAATATTCGATATTTAATGTCAAAATCAGGGAAACTCCCATCACACTAAAGGAATAAGTTTCCAGAAAGGATACATCGACAATGGGGTCCAAAATGAAAGCTGTCATTTGAAAATCTCCAAATAAGATCACAGAAAGGAAAAAAGATCCCCGAGTGATGAATAAGATTTTACTTCGAACATCCGAATTTTCAATTTTCAGAAAATGTGTTTGACCAAAATGGTAAGCCGAGAAGGCGAGAAAAATCACGAGTGCTACTTGTGGCAGAAAGTACCAAACGACTAGATAAGCACCGATTAGGGACAAATAACGAACTAGAAAAACAATCAATCCCTTAAAGTCAATCGTTGGTTGGGAGGTTAAGTGATCAATGGCTCCATGTGGGATTCCAACGAATAATAAAACCAAGCCCGCAAATCCAAACTCTATATATTGTGGTAGTTCTGGGATCAGTGAAAAGCCCAAACAAACCACCAATCCCAATATTTTGAACAAAGACTCAGTGCTTCTCATAGTACCAGAGGCTTTTGAGGTAAGGGGCAAATCGTACTTTTCGTAAGAGATTGATTTCCTCCCAAAATGAGGTTTTGGCTTGAAGGAAGCGCAGGACATTTTCTGTGGAATTGACGGTAAATAAGTCAAAGAAGACGTTTTCCAGCTGCTCGGGCCATTTTTTTGCAATGTTTAGCAGGATGTTATCGTAGAAAAAATGCCTGCTGGGAATTGATTTTTTGGAAAGTGCTACCTCTGATTCCAGCTCATTGACGAGCTTTTGGCAATGTTCCTGGATAAATTGAAAAGTATAACCAGTGGAAGGTCTTGACCAGCCAGCTCGTGTCCCGATGGGAATCCATCTTTCATGAGTCTGAACCGTTTTATACTGTGTGCTCATGGGGATCGCTCCGGTCTCTTCAAAGTATACCGAATAATCCACATTTTGAAGGTGCTTTTCTAAATATGAATCAAGAGAAGCTTTGAGATTTTCTTTAGGAATAGCTTTCTCCGAATACGCTGTATATTCTACCAAGGCATGCTTGGAGTCGTAAGGTAAAATGTATCCGAACGAGAAGTTTTTTTGATCCTGAGGTAAAATATCCATCAGGGTGACAGCAGAATCATCGAAGAAAGGTTGTTCCGTTTTTATTTTCCAGCCAACAAATTGCTGCTTAAGGATTTTTTGATTTTGAAAGTCACCTTCTTCCAACCTAGAATCTAGTAAATAATCACAAGTGAATGATTCTCCTGAATCTGTTTCGATCTCAAAATTTTGAGAAGCAGGGGAGATGTTTGTTATTTTTCTTTCTAAGAAGGTAATAGAAGGGATACTAGAGAAATAAGCTTTCAGTTCTTTGAAAAAATTGCCAGCCTCAATGTGATAGTAATTTAATTCCCCTAGAGGAAGTATCAATTTGCTTCCATTTTTGGAGAGGTTTAGCTTGTTCCAAAATTTGGTTTCAGACTTTGGCTGAATTTCAAGTGGGCTTTTTGCCCAATAGCACCAGGTTTTGTTTGGGAAGTCATCGCCCATGGGATCGATAACCAATATTCGCTTTGACTTCAATTTACTTTTCGAAAGGTAAAAGAGCATGCTGTATGCTGCGCAACCTCCTCCGGCAAATATGTAGTCGTAGTGAACCATAGTCCATAAATTAGCCTCTCCCCGTGAAGGGAGAGGCGAATCTGATTAAGCAGTGGCAGTTTTGTTTTTAGATGATTCAGTAATAGCTACATAGTAGATTACCAAGCCAAATCCGATTTTGTTGATAGCATCGGCAAGGTTGTAGAATAGGTCAATTGAACTTACTTCAAATGCACCTGAAAGTAGGTTTCCAGGAAGTACCATGTATCCGATTGGATAGATAGACCATCCTAGTGTGATGAAGATTTTCAATAAGAACATTGCTCTTCCCATTGCAGGGCTGTCGCTTTCTTTTGCAAGCTTTGCAACGTCACCAGCGAATACTTCATATACGATGTACAAATAACCTAATGTGGAAATAATACCCCACATGATGTTACTTTCAATACCAGAAGTTTCCCCAATGTAACCAGTTACAAGCATTACTAAAGAAGCAATGATCAATTTGAAAAGTGTACTTCCTTTTGCTCCAAATGGCTTGGTAAGTAGGTAAAACTCAACGCACATCAATGGAACAGTCAGAGTCCAGTCCACATAACGGAAAGCTGTCGGACTAGAACCAGTCTGCAGGTAAAAGTCCCGCATGTAGTAATAGTGTACAGCCGCAATTCCGGTGATAAGACCGGAAACCAATAGAGAAGTTTTCCACTTCCCATCTACAGAACCTCTCTCAACAAAGAAGAAAACTGAGGAGGCAAACATGGCCATGTAACCAATAAAGAAGGTGATGGCGATCGGGTCTGAATTGATGATCTTGTCAAGACCGATCAACTCTGCTGCTAAGGTGATGTTCATTTGGTTATTATTAAGTTTGGTTAAATGATTTTAGATGTAAAAGATTTTAGAATTAAATTTGTTTAATCTTTAATGCTAAAAATTCAACAAAAAGGTATAAGTGGTTCAAAAACAGGTATTAAATGATTATTATCAAGTATCAACAGGTGTAAAAAAATGTGATAAAATGGTATAATTCAGAATATTATTTTGAGTATTTGTTTAAATTCAGAATCAGATCTAATCTGAAATGGAGTCTACATATTGCGTGCTCAACTCAGAATTTTTGCTTATCTTGCCGAATCATTTGAAACTTAAAAAATCACCGATTAAGCCTATTTGAAGGCTTTTTTTTCAAAAAATATGAGCGAAGAAAATGCGAAGAAACCGTCCGAATACGGTGCCGGTAACATTCAGATTTTAGAAGGTCTTGAAGCAGTAAGGAAGCGTCCAGCAATGTATATCGGAGATGTTGGCATCAAAGGACTTCATCATTTGATTTGGGAAGTTGTAGATAATTCAGTCGATGAAGCTCTTGCAGGCCATTGCGATACCATTCATGTTACGGTACATGAGGATAACTCGATCACAGTAGAAGATAATGGTCGTGGGATTCCTACGGACATGCACCCAAAAGAAAAGCGTTCTGCTTTGGAAGTTGTTTTGACAGTCCTTCACGCTGGAGGTAAGTTTGATAAAGACACTTACAAGGTATCAGGTGGTTTGCACGGTGTAGGTGTATCCTGTGTGAATGCACTTTCTACCGATTTGAAAGCTACGGTACATAGAAATGGAGTCATTTTTGAGCAAGAATTCAAAATTGGTGTTCCTCAGTACCCCGCCCGAGAAATAGGGAAAACGGATAAGCGCGGAACTATCATTCATTTCAAACCTGATGACAGTATTTTCACTGTCACAGAGTTTCGCTATGAGACCATAGCAACCCGTCTTCGGGAGATGGCCTTTTTGAATGCGGGTATCCGCATATTTTTGACTGATCTTCGGGAGATTGAAGAGGATGGTAAGCCAAAGTCTGATGAATTTTATTCAGAAGGCGGGCTTGTGGAATTTGTTCAATATCTGGATGAGACTAAGGAGAAAATTATTTCTGAACCGATTTACATCGAATCACTAGATCAGGATGTACCGGTTCAAGTGGCAATGAGCTACAATAATTCCTACAGTGAAAATGTAGTTTCCTACGTCAATACGATCAATACCTACGAAGGCGGTACACATGTCACAGGTTTCCGAAGAGCGCTTACACGTACGCTGAAATCCTACGCAGACAAGTCTGGAATGCTTGATAAGCTTAAAATTGAGATTTCTGGAGATGACTTTAGAGAGGGATTGACTGCGGTCATTTCTGTCAAAGTAGCTGAGCCTCAATTTGAAGGTCAGACAAAAACTAAACTTGGTAACTCCGATGTAGTTGGAGCAGTTGATTCTGCAGTATCGGAAACCCTTCAATTTTGGCTCGAAGAGCATCCGAAGGAAGCCAAAACCATAGTTGGGAAAGTTATTTTGGCAGCCCAAGCACGACACGCAGCTCGAAAGGCCCGGGAGATGGTACAGCGAAAGAATGTCCTTGGTGGCGGTGGTCTACCAGGTAAGCTAGCGGATTGTGCCAATAGTGACCCAACTGTATGTGAACTTTATCTAGTGGAGGGAGACTCTGCGGGTGGATCTGCCAAGCAGGGTCGTGATCGTGATTTCCAAGCGATCTTACCGTTGAAGGGAAAAATCCTTAACGTGGAGAAGGCTCATGAGCACAAAATCTACGATAACGACGAAATCAAGAATATTCTCACCGCCTTGGGCGTGAAATTCGGAACCGCAGATGATGATAAAGAATTAGATCTTTCTGGTCTTAGATATCATAAAATCATTATCATGACGGATGCTGATATTGACGGTTCGCATATCCGAACCCTGATTTTGACGCTTTTCTTCCGATATATGAGAAACCTCATCGAGAATGGGTACGTGTACATCGCATTGCCGCCTTTGTATCTTTTGAAGCGGGGTAAGGATGAGCGCTACTGCTGGACCGAAGAGGAGAGAAAGACTCTGATTGCCGATATGGCAAAAGACGGGAAAGAGGATAGCGTGAATATTCAGCGATACAAGGGGCTTGGAGAGATGAATCCTGAACAACTTTGGACTACTACCATGGATCCTAATATGCGGACCATCAAGCAGGTGACTATTGACTCTGCAGCAGAAGCAGATCACTTATTCAGTATGCTGATGGGTGATGAAGTAGCCCCAAGGCGGGAATTCATCGAACGAAACGCCAAGTATGCGAAGATCGATACTTAAAACATCGCAGAAGGGCTCCATCAGAGCCCTTTTTTGTTAATGAATAAATAAACAAGGCCTGTCATAGAAATATTGTTTTTAAGTTCTTGCCAATTATCAATATTCATTTGTGGATAAATTTGGGGAGGAAAGGGCCCATCATCAAAAAATAAGTAAAAAATGAAACAAGCAGTCCGAGAGCGATTTGATTCAGTGATTCACAAAAGTGATTTGATCAGTAGAGATTTAAGCTGGATGAAATTTAATGACCGAGTATTGGATCAGTCTAAAAAAGATCATCGCTCGATTTTCGAAAAGCTCAAGTTTCTGGCCATTACTGCATCAAACTTGGATGAGTTTTTTATGATCCGAGTAGGATCACTTTACAATTACCTCGATTATGACAAAGAGCGGATTGATTACTCAGGATTAAGGGAGGAGCCTTTCAAAGCTACCTTGATGGAAGAATGTCAAAACTTTCATCATGCCCAGCACGAGCATTTTCTGAATTCTATCTTGCCAGCCTTGCCCAGTGAAGGCATCGCTTTATGCAATACATCCAAACTCACCGACGGAGAGCGAAAAAAGGTGAAACAATATTTTGACCGGGCGATTTATCCGATGTTGACCCCAATGGTTTATGACGGGTATCGTACTTTTCCGATCTTGATGAATAAGTTGTTGATCTTTGGGGTTGTGACTACTACGCCCGGCGAAAGGAAGGACATGCGTAAACTTTCCTTTGTTCAGATCCCTGCTAATATTCCAAGATTCTTTGAAGTGGAGCGGGGAAATACCTTGTTTTTGGTGCCTATTGAAGAAGTGATTCGTGAAAATATCGTTTCGTTATTTCGAAATGTGGACATTCAGTCTATCAGCCTTTTCAGAATTACTCGAAATGGAGACTTTACGCTTGAAGAGAGTGAGGACATGGATGCCAATTTTCTCGAAGAGGTGAAGCGAAAGCTAATGGAGCGAAAGACTGGTCGAGTGGTGAAGATTGAAATCGAAGAAGGCTACAGTAAATGGATGCTGAATTCTCTTCTGGAGCGGTGGAAATTAGGCTCAGACTCTGTTTTTCATGTCAAGCGCGAAAGCATGATTGATTTCACCGGGCTTTGGCAGATTGTGGGTAACAAGCAGTTTCGTGACCGATTGCCACAGATGCCGGCTCCAGTAAAGCCTTTATCTTACCAAGATGAAGGAAACGCAGATATATTCGATACGCTGAAGCAGAAAGATATACTGCTTCACCATCCATACAACAACATTGATTCTATTTTGGATCTAATCGAAAAGGCAGCGGATGATCCAGGGGTGATGGCTATCAAAATGACTATTTATCGATTAGCTAAGGATAGTCAGATTACTAAAGCCTTGCTTAGAGCAGCCGAAAATGGTAAGCACGTCTCTGTTCTTTTTGAAGTGAAGGCTAGATTTGATGAGGAGAATAATATTCGGGAGGCCAAAAGACTTCAGAAAGCCGGTTGTTTTGTGATTTATGGAATTACTCACCTGAAGACGCATACCAAGCTACTCTTGATAGTCAAAAAGGATGGGGAAAAAATCACAAGGTTTGTTCATTTAGGTTCTGGAAATTACAATGAGGATACTGCAAGACTTTATACAGACATTGGTCTATTGACCACAAATGAGGTCTTGGCAAATGATGTGTCTGAGTTTTTTAATGTAATCACAGGACATTCGATGCCGACCAACTATCAAAACCTGATCACGGCGCCGAGAGATATGCGAAATCAGCTCATCCACTTCATAGAGCAGGAGGCAGAAAATGCTCGAAATGGATTGCCAGCGGGAATATTTATCAAAGTGAATTCCTTGGAAGATTCAGAGACGATTTATGCGCTATACAGAGCTTCCCAATCTGGAGTGACAGTAAAACTAGTCGTACGAGGAATCTGTTGCCTCAGACCAGGCAGGGTAGGACTTAGTGAAAATATTGAGGTAATATCTATCGTTGGGGATTTCTTAGAGCACTCTAGGATTTACCATTTTCATAATAATGGAAATACCAGAACCTATGCCGGCAGTGCAGATATGATGGTGCGGAGTTTTGATAAGCGTCTTGAGAGCCTTTTCAAAGTAGAATCTCCTCTCTTGGAAAAGCAACTGATGAATATTTTGTCTTTCAACCTTCGAGATAATTTTAATGCTTACGTAATGCAGGAAGACGGATCATACATTGCTAAGAAACCGGAGGGAGACGAAGAGGTCTTTAATGTTCACAAGGAGTTTTTCAACTTGGATCCTGAAAAAGTGATGCAAGTCGAACTGATTCCTACTTACAGCAATCAATAAAAATGAAAACCGCGTTTCCTCGCGGTTTTTTTCTTTACATTTTTTGATAGTGACCCTTTTGAAGTCTCTTTTTTACCTTGAAATAATTCACTATCCCCACGAGAAGAAATATGATGCTTAAGGCAAAAGCTAAATAGCCTAAATTTCTTACATGGTCCAATTCCTTTACTTGGAAAAGGGCCGTGCCGGAGACAAGGAAGTATAGGGCCGTTCGAATGTAGGATAAAAGCGTCCGATCATTGGCTAAGGTTGTTCGCTGTCTTGCTAAAAAATCTCTGACTATCAGCTCATTTTCCTTTTCATTTTCCATATTTTTGAAGCTTGATTTAATATTTTAAAGAATAAATGCTATGAAACGACTATTTACCCTTTTCATTTTCTGTTTTTCATCGAGCCTATTGTTTGCCCAGGAAGAAACACCCAAAGATACCACCTATTGGTTAAAAGAGATTGCAGGTGGTATCAATTTGAACCAAGGCTCATTCAGTAGTAACTGGACGGGTGGTGGTGTCAATTCCGTGGCTTTGGGCTTTTACCTGAATGGAAGAGCAAATTATAAAAAAGATAAGTGGACCTGGGACAATACAATGGATTTCATCTATGGTATCGTCAAAAATCAAGATGAGGATGCAAGAAAGTCTAATGACCGGATTTTTCTAGATTCCAAAGTGGGTTACAAAATCAGCGATCGATGGAATCTTTTTACTTCCTTGAACTTCCTTTCCCAGTTTGCTCCGGGGTATGACTTTTCCGATGGAAATAGGACGCTGATTTCCAAGTTTGCCAATCCAGCATATTTGACATCGTCTTGGGGGTTGGAATACAAGCCTAATTCTGAATTCATGCTTCGTTTATCTCCTTTTTCTCCAAGGTTCACTTTCGTGACAGACACAGATCTTTATCTGACTGTTCCGGAGAATTATGGCGTGCCAATAGGAGATAAGGTAAGATCAGAATGGCTTGCCTTTAGCTCACTACTCGAATGGAATAAGAAACTGTCTGAAAACGTCACTTTACTAATCCGTCATCAAATGTTTGTGAATTATGAGATTCTTGCTTTTGACGCTATTGATCACCGGCTTGATGTAGCCCTTACAGCCAAAGTTTCAAATTTAATTAATGTCTCTCTGACAAGCTTGAGCATATATGATTTGGATCAGGACGATAAAATACAATTTAGCCAAGGACTTGCTTTGGGGATATCCTTTAGCAGAAGTACATTTCCAAAGGAATAAATAATTTTAACAAATTTTTATTTTGTGTTTTGATTTGAAAAGAATTGTATTATTTTTGAAATCATTGTGGTAGTTAAATAATAGTTGGTTTAGTTTTCAAATAAAGGGCAGGAGATTTTCTCCTGCTTTTTTATTGCCTTTATTTGAAAAGTCCAATATTTTTAAAGTTTGAGTTCAATTGAAAGGAGGGACCCGACCTGATAGAAAGAATTGGGATGTTGATTCAAATTTGTACTTTAGAAAGATGACTTTTTCGATTTCAACGAATTACTCAAAGTAGAATTGACCACAAAAAAAGCCATGCGTCGGCATGGCTTTCATTTTGGTTGGGAAATTCCGTTATCCTTTCACAACTGAAAAATCAAAAGTTTCCAGGAATTTGGTTGTAAAGTTTCCTTCCTTGAATTGCTCGTTTTCCAGCAGAGCAATATGGAACGGAATGGTGGTTTTGATACCATCAATCACAAACTCTTCTAGCGCCCTTTTCATTCTTACTATCACTTCCTCTCTAGATTGTCCACTTACGATGAGTTTGGCGATCATGGAGTCATAATTAGGCGGAATTACATAGCCTGCATAGACATGTGAATCTACTCGAACTCCTCTGCCACCTGGAAGGTGAAGATTATTGATTCTTCCCGGACTAGGGCGGAATCCATTAGCAGGATCTTCTGCATTGATTCGGCATTCCATTGCAAAGAGCTTTGGATAGTAATTTCTACCGCTGATTTTTTCTCCTGCGGCTACCTTGATTTGCTCTTTGATCAAATCGAAATCTGTTACTTCCTCTGTGATAGGATGCTCCACCTGAATTCGGGTGTTCATCTCCATGAAATAGAAGTTGCGGTTTTTATCCACTAAGAATTCGATTGTACCTGCGCCTTCGTATCCGATTGCTTCGGCACCTTTGATCGCAGCTTCACCCATCTCATGTCGGAGTTCGTCTGTGATGAAGGGTGAAGGAGTCTCCTCGACTAGTTTTTGATGTCTTCGCTGAATAGAGCAATCTCTTTCAGAAAGATGACATGCCTTTCCATTGCTGTCTCCTACGATTTGAATCTCTATATGACGAGGCTCTTCAACGAATTTTTCTAGGTAAAGACCGTCATTTCCAAAAGCGGCTCCAGATTCCATTTTGGCATCATCCCAAGCTTTCTGGAAGTCTTTATCTTCTTTTACGATTCGCATTCCACGGCCACCACCGCCCGCAGTTGCCTTTAGGATCACCGGATAGCCCATTTCATTGGCTAGCTTCAATCCTTGCTCTACGGAGTCTAGAAGTCCCTCTGAGCCTGGGATTGTAGGTACTCCAGCAGCTTTCATGGTAGCTTTTGCAGTAGCCTTATCACCCATTCTATCGATCATGTCAGGTGATGCTCCGATAAATTTGATACCGTATTCTTCACAGATCTTGGAAAACTCGGCGTTTTCGGAAAGAAACCCGTAGCCCGGATGGATTGCATCAGCGTTTGTGATCTCAGCAGCTGCAATGATGCGTGGGATGTTGAGATAGGAGTCCCTACTTGGGGCAGGACCAATGCATACAGCCTCATCCGCAAATCTGACGTGAAGACTATCCTTGTCTGCAGTTGAATAGACAGCAACCGTTTTGATGCCCATTTCCTTACAGGTACGGATTATCCTTAGGGCGATTTCTCCTCGGTTTGCGATTAATATTTTTTTAAACACAATAAGTGGGTTTTGGTGAAAAAATTAACCAGCTGGATCTACAAGGAAAAGTGGCTGATCATACTCTACAGGGGTGGCATTGTTGACAAGAACTTTGACGATTTTGCCGGATACCTCTGATTCGATTTCGTTAAAAAGCTTCATCGCCTCAATAATGCAGACTGTCTGACCAGCTTTCACGCTATCTCCAACATTCACAAATGGATCGGAATCAGGGTTTGGAGTGGTGTAAAATGTACCAATCATTGGAGACTTGATCTCGATCAAGTTTGAGGAAGACTCTGCAGCTGATTCCTTGGGAGATTCTGTAGCAGCAGCGGGTGCTGATGCTTGAACTGGGGCAGGTGCAGGAGCCGCAGGAGCTGCTTCTACTGCTCTGAAGCTTTGGTCTGCATATTTTTTGATCGAAAGTTCAAACTCATCTGTTTTGATTTTAACTTCGGCAAGACCGGAATTTGAGATATAATCGATCAGCTCTTGAATTTCTTTTGCTTTCATGTTTTTTTGAGTTTTTAAAGGTTTTTATCATCGGGATCTTGCATACCTACTGATATGCTTTAGGTAAAATCGTCCTGATTTCAAAATTCCTTTTTGTTTTAGCTTCTTAGACTGGGATTTTCAAAATAACAAAAGCTATGAGAAGAACTCATAGCTCTATTTTTATTTAACTCGCTCGGAATAAGAACCGTCTCGAGTATCCACTTTGATCATAGTATCTTGATCTACGAAAAGTGGAACCATTACTGTAGCTCCTGTTTCCAAGGTAGCAGGTTTAAGCGTATTAGTGGCTGTGTCACCCTTAATTCCCGGCTCCGTGTAAGTAATCATCAATTCTACAAATGGAGGTAATTCTACTGCAAGTGGAGTTTCTGTTTCATCGTGTACAAGAATATCCACGAGTTGACCTTCTTTAAGCAACTCAGGTCTTTCAATCAATGATTCTTGAATCAAAAGTTGCTCGAATGAATTGCTGTCCATGAAATTGTACCCCATGTCATCTTTATAAATGAATTGGTGTGGACGTTTTTCTACGCGGGCAGTAGTTACTTTCTCACCTGCATTGAAGGTTTTATCGAGCGTTTTACCGGTTTTTAAACTTTTTAGCTTAGTTCTTACAAAAGCTGCCCCTTTCCCAGGCTTGACATGCTGGAATTCTACAATGCTCCAGATATCATTGTTCATTTCTAGACAGAGTCCATTTTTAAAATCTGCTGTCGACGCCATATTAATTATTTGAGTTTATTCTTAATGAAATTACTTCGGGTCATAGGCCCATTTGACATAGATCGCACCCCAGGTGAAACCTCCACCAAAAGCAGCTAGAATGAGATTGTCTCCTTTTTTCAGTTGCTTCTCATAGTCCCAAAGGCAAAGTGGAATAGTTGCTGCAGTGGTATTGCCATAGCGCTCAATATTCATCATTACTTTCTCAGGTCCTACACCCATTCGGTTTGCGGTGGCATCGATGATGCGTTTGTTGGCTTGATGGGGTACTAGCCAAGCGACATCATCTCCTTTAAGACCATTTCGCTCCATTACTTCTGCACTGACATCTGCCATATTGGTTACGGCAAATTTGAACACGGTAGAACCTTCTTGGTAAGCATAATGCTCGCGGGCTTCTACTGTCTCGTGCGAAGCTGGCCTTCTGCTTCCTCCTGCTTTCATGTGGAGAAATGGTTCGCCTGAACCATCGGACCTCAATATCGCATCTCTGATCCCCAAGTCTCCTTCGGCTGGCTCCAACAAAACTGCTCCAGCTCCATCACCAAAAAGAATACAGGTAGTTCTGTCTTTGTAATCAACAATGGAAGACATTTTATCCGCACCTACCACAAGTACTTTCTTATGTGTACCAGACTCGATAAATTGTGAGCCAAGTTGTAAAGCATACAAAAACCCTGAGCAAGCTGCAGAAATATCAAAGCTAAAGCTGTTTTTCGCACCGATTTTGTCAGCGATTATGTTGGCAGTAGCAGGGAAGGGCATATCCGGAGTCACTGTCGCACAGATGACTACTTCGATGTCTTTGGGGTCAGTATTGGTTTTTTCAAGGAGGCCTTTAGCAGCTTCAATCCCCATCACTGAGGTTCCTTGGTTTTCGCCTTTTAAAATTCTTCGCTCCTTGATGCCGGTTCTTGAGGTGATCCACTCGTCGTTAGTTTCGACCATTTTCTCAAGTTCCTTGTTGGTCAACCGGTACTCAGGTACATAGCCTTGTACGCCGGTGATCATGGCTTTTATTTTCTCCATTCGAATTGGGTTAAAAAAGGCGATCACTCGCCTTATTCATTTTTGGGTTTGCCCCTTTTTTGTAAAGAAGGTCAAAAATATCATAAATGCCTCTTACCACCAAAAATATTCCATTTGTAATATCTTAAGTGTTTGATAGCGAGGGTATTGAAATTTTTGGCATAAAAAAAATCCAAACTATAAATAGAATGGATTTATGATTCAGTGAAATTTTGGCTTATGCCATTACTTCTTTTTCGATGATTACCTGTCCTTTGTAGTACAATTTGCCGTCAAGCCAAAAAGCTCTATGAGGCAAGTGCATTTCACCAGTAGTTGGACATTTTGCCAAACCAGGAGCTTCTAGCTTGTAATGAGTTCTTCTTTTATCTCTTCTGGTTTTGGAAATCTTTCGTTTAGGATGTGCCATTTTATGCGTGATTTAAGAGTTCTATTACTTTTTTTTATTTAGGTTTTTTAGCTTTTCCCAGCGGGGATCTACGTTTACATCTTCATCTTCAGATTCCTCTGATTCTTTTTCAGAATCGATGTAGACATAAAGCCCGTCCAATTCATCTTCCTCATCATCGAGTTCGTTTCGATGGTCAGGATGAATTTTTTTTGCCGGTAAGGCTAAAAGAATGAATTCATAAATAAGCTGAGCCACATTTACTTTTGGCGTGTCTCTGGTGATCATGAAAACATCCTCGTCAATTTCTTTTTCTTCTGAGCCATATTTAAATATCATGGTTTCTTCGGATTCAAGTGGGGAGTCAAACTCCTCCAAACTTCTATCGCAGGTTAGCCTAACGCTTCCCTTGATGTGGAAATCCATTTCAATCAAATTTGCTCCTTTGTGCATATTGACCCTTATGGTCAAGTTGCCATTTTGAACCAGATCATTCTCACCGAATTCTCTGAAGAATCGATCACGAACATCAAATTCTAATTCATGTGTCCCTTCTGGGTATTTAATTACCTCAATGTCAAAGTTCTGCAGGAATTTCACGACGTCTCTTATCGATTTTAAGACCGCAAAAATAGGTAATTAATTGGAAAGATTAAAATGAAAGAGAATTATATTTTCCTTTCATCGTAGGGCTATATTTATTCTGCGTCCTCTGTTTCTTCCTCTAAGACTTGGTGAGCCCTAATTACATCCAAAGCCAGAAATAATGCGGCCCTGATTGAACCTTCATCTGCTAGTCCTTTACCAGCAATATTATATGCTGTCCCATGATCTGGGGAAGTTCTGATAATCGGAAGCCCTGCTGTGAAATTAACCCCATCGCTAAACGCCATGGATTTGAAAGGAATCAATCCTTGATCATGATACATTGCGAGGACTCCATCAAATTTGGTCTGATGCATCATACCAAAAAAGCCATCAGCAGGGTAGGGACCAAAGACTAATTTATTCTGATCCTTCAGTTGGTTGATTGCTGGTTTAATGACCTCGATTTCCTCTTTACCAAGCAGGCCATCCTCACCTGCATGAGGATTTAGACCTAAAATCGCAATTTTTGGTCGATTGATGCCAAAGTCCTTTTCTAAACTTGAAAGCATGAGATTGGCCTTCCGCTTGATTCTTTCCACGGTGACTGCTTGACTCACCTGAGCAATTGGCATATGTCCTGTTACCAAGCCTACTCGAAGTTTGTCAGATACCATAAACATCAGACTGTCCTTGGCATTGACGGCTTCGCTTAGGAATTCCGTGTGGCCAATGAATTTGATCTCTTCGCTATTGATATTGTTCTTGTTCAGGGGAGCAGTTACTAGCGCATGGATTTTTCCTTCTTTCATGTCCGCAACTGAGCTTCGAAGTGCTTCCAAAGCCAATTTTCCAGCCTCTTGGGTTTCTACGCCGGGAATAATTTCCGGGCATTCCTCCATCACATTGATCACATTGATTCGTTTATGCTGGATTTCATCGATGGATCTGATCTGTAAAAAGTTGAATCCTTCCAGATCTAGCATTTTTTTATAAACACTGAGCACTTTTCCATGCCCATATATCAGAGGCACAAAGTCTTGATGAACTCGGGCGTCCTGAAGCGCTTTCATCACTACTTCCGGGCCTATTCCGTTTATATCTCCGATACTGATCCCAATTATGGGTTTATGTTGCTTTGCTGTCATATTGCTTTGCTCAAAAAAGGCTACTTACAATCACTGTCGAACTTAGGCCTTTAGGAATATTGTCTTAATTTTAGGCTGCAATTTATAAAAAATTACCGGAGCTATTCGATGGAGAAAGTCAGACCCAAAAAACATCTGGGACAACACTTCCTGACGGATTTGAGCATTGCCAAGCGAATAGCTCAAGCTGTCACAGGACATGGTGGTGCCCAAAAAGTCCTCGAGATTGGCCCTGGTATGGGCGTACTCACAGATTTCTTGCTAGAAAACCCGCAGGAGCTCTATTTGGCAGAAATTGACCAAGAGTCAATCCGATATCTCGAGGCAAAGTATCCACATTTGGTCGATCATATACTGGAGGGGGACTTTCTTAAAATGGATATTTCAAAAGTTTTCCAAGAGCCTTTTGCCATTGCGGGTAATTTTCCTTACAATATTTCAAGCCAAATCTTTTTCCGAGTCCTTGAGTTGCGCCATCAAGTAACCGAGGTGGTATGCATGCTTCAAAAAGAGGTAGCACAGCGAATCGCATCTCCAAAGGGAAATAAGGATTATGGGATTTTATCGGTTTTACTGCAGGCCTTTTACTCGATTGAATATTTGTTTTCGGTACCCCCAGGAGTCTTTAATCCTCCTCCCAAAGTAAATTCTGGTGTCATTCGCCTGATACGAAATGAGACCAAAAGTCTGGACTGTGATGAAAGTTTATTTATCAAAGTGGTAAAAGGAGGCTTTGGTAATCGCCGAAAAACCTTGAGAAATTCCCTGAAATCCTTTCAGCTTCCAGAATCACTTCAAGGCCATCCTATGTTGGACTTGCGAGCCGAGCAATTGGATGTGGCTGATTTTGTGTTTTTAACCCAGAAAATCCAAGAATCCCGTGGACATCATTAAGCAATTTGAACTCTCCAAGGAGTACCTAGAAAGCCTACAGCACGGTATCGAAAACCGAGATCTGGATTTTATTCAGGAATCACTGGATGGGGTGAATGAGGCAGATATTGCCGCTATTTTGGATGAATTATCCTTAGATGAGTCAATCTATGTCCTTCGGGCACTGGATAAGCAAATAGCAGCAGATATTCTGATCGAATTGGATGATAATACACACATCAGGGTATTTCGTGAACTGGAAAATCCGGAGATCGCATCATTCATCGAATTAATGGATTCTGATGATGCGGCGGATTTACTTAATTTACTGGGTGAGCGTGAACGTGAAGAGGTCATTGCCAATTTTCAGGATAGGCTAAAGTCGGACCAAGTACTTGACCTTCTGCGATATGAAGAAGATACTGCAGGTGGTATCATGGCTAAGGAATTTATCCGAGCCAATAAAAATTGGAATGTCATTCAGACCATCAATGAAATCAGAAGGCAAGCCGAAAATGTAGAAAAGATTTTTTCGATTTATGTAGTCAACAACCGACAGCAGTTGCTTGGTCGTGTTTCACTCAAAAAAATAATTCTTGCCGGAGAAAATACTCGGATTGAAGATATTTATGAACCAGAAGTGATTTCTGTTCCTACTTACATGGATCAGGAGGAGGTTGCAGGTATCATGCGAAAGTATGACCTTGAGTCTGTTCCTGTCGTCAATGCGAAAAACAAGTTGGTCGGACGAATTACCGTTGATGATATCTTGGACGTCGTACAGGAGGAGGCAGAGGAGGATATTCAGGCCATGGCAGGTATTTCAGGCGATATTGAAGAGTCTGATTCCATTTTTATGATTACCAAAGCCCGTCTTCCTTGGCTACTAATCGGTGTGATTGGAGGATTATTAGGTGCTAGAATTATCGGCTTTTTTGAAGATGGATTGAATAAATACATCGCATTAGCATCCTTTATTCCCCTCGTAGCTGCTACTGGGGGAAATGTAGGCATACAGGCATCCTCTCTTATCGTACAATCCTTGGCATCTAAGTCAGTTTTTGATGATACGCCCTTAAAGCGTTTTATAAAAGGCTTTCTGGTCGCTGTTCTAAATGGAGTTTTACTAGCTTTTTTCGTGTTTTTGGTAGTGGTTTTCATTTATGGGTTCGAACCGATTTTTGGGATTACCGTGGGAGTGGCACTTTTCTGTGTCGTCCTTTTGGCTTCCTTTATGGGAACTGTCACACCTTTGATTTTAAATCATTTTGGTATCAACCCAGCAATTGCATCTGGACCATTCATCACTACCACAAATGATTTGCTAGGTCTTACCGTTTATTTTGGGATCGCGATGTTACTCTTGAATCTTTAGAATGAAAATACTTATTATCGATAAAATGCACTCCAGCATCATCCCTTTGCTGGAGAAGGAAGGGCATCAGGCAGATTATAGGCCTAATATTACCCGCTCAGAGATTTTGCAAGCCCTCCCTTTGTACGAGGGTTTGGTCATTCGGTCCAAAACTCCAATGGATAGAGATCTTCTGGAAAAAGCTCATAACCTTAAGTTTATTGCGCGTGCAGGGGCAGGCCTGGATCAAATTGATCTTGAATATTTGGCGGAAAATGAGATACAGCTATTTCATGCTGCCAAAGGCAACCGGGACGCTGTGGCAGAACATGCCATAGGGGGACTTTTAGCGCTTATGAACCATCTTATCAAAAGTGATCAGGAGGTGCGAAAGGGAATCTGGGACCGTGAAGGCAACCGTGGCTATGAACTTAAAGGAAAAACCGTAGGGATCATGGGCTATGGAAATATGGGAAGAGCATTTGCGAAAAGGCTGAAAGGATTTGGAGTGGATGTCTTAGCCTACGATAAGTATAAAAAGGATTTTGAAGATAATTTGGTCCAGGAAGTAATCTGGGAAAAATTGAAAGCAGAAGCCGATATTTTGAGCTTGCATGTTCCTTTGACAGAGGTAACCCGGAATTTTTTCACTTTTGATGAATTAAAAAGCTTTGCCAAACCTTTTTGGTTGATCAATACGGCTAGGGGAGAGGTGATAAGTTTTGAGACATTGAACCAAGCTCTGGATGCCGGGATATTGAGAGGGGCGGTGCTGGATGTGCTCGAGAATGAAAAGTTCAACCGCTTAAGTCCAGAACAGAAAACTGAATTTGAAAAGCTCGCTAATCGCGAAAATGTGATTTTTACACCTCATGTGGCCGGATGGACTTTTGAATCCTATGAAAAGATCAATGAGGTGCTAGTCAAGCAAATCAAAAAAGCATTTTGATGATCGAAGAAAAAAATTTGAACCTTAAAACCTAAAATTTGTATCTATAGGGGGATTTCTTACTTTTGTAAAGAAATAAAGCCAAGCTTAAAAAAGTAACGGTCTCTCCTGCGCGACCGTTACTTTCTTTTTTAGCAGGTACTAACAATCGCTAACTATGTCGAAAGTACAATATTATACCGAAGAAGGTCTGAAGAAACTGAAGGATGAACTTCAGGAGTTGAAGACAAAAGGAAGAGCAGATATCGCTAAGCAGATTGCTGAGGCAAGAGACAAAGGTGACTTATCAGAAAATGCCGAATACGATGCGGCAAAGGATGCACAGGGCTTGTTGGAATTGAAGATTGCAAAGCTTGAAGCAGTGGTAGGTAACGCCCGTGTACTGGACAATTCCAAAATGGATCAATCCAAGGTGGGGATATTGAGTACCGTCAAGATCAAGAACGTGAAAAACGGAATGACGGTGACTTATACCTTGGTGTCTGAGGAGGAAGCTGATTTGAAGGCAGGAAAGATTTCCCTTGCCTCACCATTTGGAAAAGGCTTGGTAGGAAAATCAAAAGGCGAGATTGCAGAAATCAATGCTCCTGCTGGAAAGTTGCAGTTTGAAATCCTAGATATCTCGTACTAAGAATTATTCAACATTTATCTTTTCGATCAATCCCGGGAAATCCTCGGGATTTTTTTATTTTTGATGATATGGCAAGCATTTTCACAAAAATCATCAACCGGGAAATCCCTGGACACATCATCGCTGAAGACGAAAATAATATCGCTTTTTTGGATATTATGCCCCTGGTGAGAGGACATGTATTGGTGGTCCCAAAAAAGGAGGTCGATTATATCTTTGATATGGCTTCTGAAGACCTTACAGCGCTTCATCTTTTCGCCCAAAAAGTGGCAAAAGCAATGGATAAAACCATCAAATGTACACGAATTGGTGTTGCTGTGATAGGATTGGAAGTGCCTCATGTTCATATCCATCTAGTTCCTCTCAAGACCATGGATGATATTAATTTCACTCGCCCGAAATTGAAGTTAAGTCAGGAAGAACTAGGGGAAATAGCCGATACGATTCGAGGAGGTATTGATTCCTAGAAAATCCAGCTGTTTCTTATTTCTGATCAAGACCTGGAGAGGTTTTTTAAAATTTTTATAAAAGTCAGAAAAGAATCGCTTATTTTTCAATTATGAATTCTCATCAATATGACGCGATTGTTGTCGGTTCTGGTATCTCCGGAGGCTGGGCTGCAAAGGAACTTTGTGAAAAAGGCTTAAAGACGCTGGTTCTTGAAAGAGGTAGGCAGGTCGAACATCTAAAAGATTATTCTACCATGACCGCAGCTCCTTGGGAAATGCCTCATCGCAACCAAATCCCTTTAGAAGATAAGAAAGCGAATCCCGTCGTCAATCGCTGCTATGCATACAAAGAAGATACAGCTCATTTTTTTGTCAAAGATCAAGATCATCCCTACGTACAGGAAAAGCCTTTCGACTGGGTAAGGGGCTATCAAGTGGGTGGAAAGTCCCTGATTTGGGCAAGGCAGACCCAGCGATGGAGTAAATATGATTTTGAAGGGCCCAGTCGAGATGGCTTTGCAGTCGATTGGCCGATTCGCTATGAGGATATTGCTCCATGGTATAGTTATGTAGAGCGCTTTGTTGGGATTTCGGGAAGCTATGAGGGACTGGATACTTTGCCTGATGGAGAGTTTTTGCCAGCGTGGGAAATGAATTGCGTTGAGAAGGAGATTCAAGAGCGAATTTTGAAAGCTTACGGAGACCGTAAATTTATCATTGGACGCTGTGCGCACTTGACTCAACCTAAGGATGTGCATTTGCAGCAGGGTAGGGGTCAGTGCATGGCCAGAAATCAATGCTATCGAGGATGCCCTTTCGGAGGTTATTTCAGCTCTAATTCTTCCACCATACCAGCCGCTGCAAAAACAGGTAATTTGACTCTACGGCCCGATTCGGTGGTACATTCACTCATTTGGGATGAAAAAAAGGAAAAGGTAACAGGGGTAAGAGTCATAGACAGGGTCACCAAGGAAGCAACCGAGTATTTTGCCAAAGTAATTTTTTTAAACGCTTCTGCACTAAATACCAACCTGATTTTACTTAACAGTACCTCAAGTCGATTTCCAAATGGCTTGGGAAATGATTCGGGAATGCTTGGAAAGTATATCGCTTTTCATAATTACCGTGGCTCCCTCAGCGCTGGTTTTGAAGGCTTTGAGGATAAATATTATTTCGGACGTAGGCCCACGGCTGTAATGCTTCCCAACTTTCGAAATGTGCATAAGCAAGAAATGGATTTCCAGCGAGGGTATATGAGTTTTTACTCTGCAGGAAGAGGTGGCTGGGGAGGTACCGGAGATATGAATTTTGGAGCTGATTTTAAGGAAGCAAGTGCCAAGCCAGGTCCATGGCATGTCTTTATGATGATGCAGGGTGAGACTATCCCAAAGGAAAGCAATTTTGTATCACTTAGCCAGGATCAAAAAGATGAATGGGGTATTCCTTTGCTGAAAGTATCTGTGGATTACGATGAAAATGACGAATTGCTTTTAAATGACTTTTTGGAGCAGGGCGAAGAGATGCTCAGTAAGGCAGGATGCTTCAATATCCGTAAATCTGATAGCAAGCAATCCCCAGGTTTGGACATTCATGAAATGGGTGGAGTTCGTATGGGTCGAGATCCTGAAACTTCACTTTTGAATGAATTCAATCAAATGCACTTGGCACCTAATGTTTTTGTGACCGATGGAGCTTGTATGACCTCGACAGGCACTCAGAACCCGTCTATCACCTACATGGCCTTGACAGCGCGTGCGGTGGACTATGCAGTAGCTGCTTTGAAGAGAAATGAGATAGGCTGAAGTAAGGATAAAGTTGTTTTGGATTGTATTCAGCTTTGGCTGGAAAAAAAATGATTTGATTTATCACTTTATTTTTTCATTTTGAAACAATAAGATAAAAAGTCAAAAAATTATCCAATAACCCAATCATGCAAAAACCACTCTTCCTCATCCTATTTGTCCTTTTTTCCTGCACGGCCTTTTTTGCCAAAGCCCAAAAAAGTACTGAGACTAAGAATTATTCAATCATTATTGATGGCTTTGACTGGGGTCCGGCTGTCAGTAAAGTGATTTTGCCATTGGATGAAAGTCCAGAAAACTATAAGGCTAATGATTTTGAGATTTTTGTAACTCGAAGTTCGACGGACGGTCAAATTCCACCTGCTCAGAGTTATGGAAAGAGAAGTATTATCCTGTCTTATCCTTCTGATGCCAAAGGAAATCGACTAGAAGAAGGTAACCACCTTACCCTAGTACTAGCAGTCGCTCCAAATATGACTTTAGGGTCACCCATTCAATATATGAGAGTTGGAAATAGGGGTGGAAATTTTTGGATTGATTATCAGCTTCAAATCATTCATCAGCCAAGTGGGACTATTTGGAATAATGAGTCGGAAAGGATAAGACCAATTGTAGATGAATTTGACCTCGAAGGTCAGTTTACACATCAATCGACTACCCTTTCTTATGCCTCTTGGATACCAGAGCAAGTAGAGGGAAAGGTTCCACTGATTATCTGGCTGCACGGAGGTGGGGAAGGAGGAACTGATCCCACCATAGCACTTATGGGAAATAAGGCTTTTAACTATGCATCTCCTGAGATTCAAGCCCTTTTTGGTGGGGCGGCCGTGTTGGTTCCGCAGGCTCCTACTTTTTGGATGCAGGCTTCAGAGGGTATGACCCGAGGTCAGACAAACGATATTTACAATGAAGCACTTTTTGCATTGATTGATGATTTTGTAAAAAATAATCCTTCAATCGACGACTCTCGAATCTACGTAGGCGGATGTTCAAATGGCGGATATATGTCTTTAAAGCTGATTTTGGAGCATCCGGATTACTTTGCAGCAGGATATATCAGTGCGCTCGCTTACAACAATGAGTTTGTCAGCAATCAGCAAATAAAAGAAATTAAAAACGTGCCCATTTGGTTTGTTCATTCAAAAGATGATCAGACGACCAAGCCTGATGAAACGGTTGTACCACTTTATAAAAGGTTGAAAGAGGCCGGAGCAAAAAATGTCATCTTCTCCTACTATGACAATGTTACCGATATCACTGGCTTTTTTGGGGGAGAGGATTTTCACTACAACGGCCATTGGTCTTGGATCTATTCTCATGCAAATTCTGCAAGAACAGACTTTGATGGCTCACAGGTAATGATGGACGGAAAGCCAGTCACAATTATGGAATGGCTCGCCGGCCAAAAAAACTAAAAGACTGCGACTTTACTAGCACCTGTCTGATTTGACATATTAGACTACATCTGTTTTTCTTGGATCAGGACCATATTGATTTGGTCCTTTTTCACCTTTTTCCCATGCTAGCCATACAAACCCGAAAAAGTTGATGGGTGGTGGAATTAATAGGTATAGTGAATATTTCCAATCTAGCCCGATATCATGCAATCTACGAATAGCTTGAACTAAAAGTAAAACGATCGATGCTATGAGAAGGGTCCCAAAAGCATAAAAGGAAATCCAAGCCTCCAATTGATAAGCTTCGAAAGCTTTGGCTAAACAGATTAGATTCACAAAATAAAAAAAGATGAAAAGGCTTAAATATTTTCTTCTTGATATTCTACCTTCGGTGTTTAAGATGGATTTCATAACTATTAAACACGGTAATAGGCAAAATGTTTAAAATGAAGCCTGATTGCTAATTTTTGAAAGGAAATGGATTATATATTTTCCGCCGAACAGGCGAAAAAAGCAGAGAATCTTGGGGCACTTCTGCCGGAATGGCTTGAAGAAATTTATGCTCGGAAGTGGTTTAAACTCTTTGTTCCCCAAGATCTTGGTGGTTTGGAGTTGGGACTTTTAGAAGCTTTGAAAGTAGAAGAGCACTTAGCCCGGATGGATGGAAGCTTGGGTTGGACGGTGACTCTTTGTGCAGGAGCAGGTTGGTTTGTCGGGTTCATGGAAGAGCAGCTGAGAAATGAGGTGTTCGATAATCCCAAAGTCTGTTTGGCAGGAAGTGGCTTTGTAGGAGGAAAAGCTGAATTAGTGCCGAATGGGTATGAAATTACGGGGGAATGGACTTATGCATCCGGTGCTATTCATGCTACACATTTCACTGCGAATTGTGAGGTTTTTGAGAATGGAAAACCCATCATATCAGAAAATGGAACTCCTGTCGTGAAAGCCTTTCTTCTGAAAAGAGAGGAGGTGGAGATATTGGACAGTTGGAAATATATGGGAATGGTTGCTACGGGTAGCCATGCCTTTTCAGCCAAAGGGTTAAAAGTTCCAAGAGCTAGATGCTTTGAAATTGTACCTGATCGGGTTAAGCTTGAAAACCCAATCTACCGGTTTCCTTTTTTGCAATTTGCAGAGGCTACACTTTCAGCCAACATCCTTGGAATCACACAGCACCTTCAGTCTTTGATAAATGAGTCCTTTTGGTATAGACATGAACTCAAGCCATTCAATCAAAAGCAAATTGAATTCTTTGAGGAAAAGGCAAAAAAAACCACGGAGCAATTGGATTTATTTCGATCGGAATTCTACTCTAGCGTGGACAAAGCCGAATCTGAACTCAGCAATTCAAGATTTATAAGTGAGTCTAGTTTGGAATCTTTAAGTCGGATCTGTCGGACTACGACTCAATTCTGCCGGGAAAGTAATGCATCACTTTATCCTTTTGCAGGTTTACATGCAGCTGATCCAAATTCCGAGTTGAATCGGGTCTGGAGAGATTTTTATACCGTCAGTCAGCACTCTTTGCTGACATTTCCATTTTAGCCAAAAAAAATCCCCAACCTTAGATTGGGGATTTAGAAATATTAATCATCGCTTTCTTGAGTGTTTTCTTCTTCACCTTCTTCAGATGGAGCCACATTCTGTCTGACTCTTTCTGTAGGTCGGTAAGGAACAAAACCCTCACGCTTGAATTTGTAAGTTGTGGTACGAGTGCCTGAAGGATGATTGGCCAAATCTAGCATACCAAATCCTTTGTGAGTAAATGCTCCAAGTCCGCACTTGAAAACAAAATCCTGAACTTCTGGAGCAGCATACAAGGTGAATGGTAGGGTGTAACCTCTCACTTCGTATTTGACATCCATATCATACACAGAATAAATTCTCGCAAACTTTTTCTGCTGTTCTTTCAGCTTGTTTACGTAGTTCATGTCTGGTACAACTTGAAACTTATAGAAGGACTCCATTTGCTCTGGCGTATACCAACCTGATCTTTCCATTCTAGTCAATGTTGATTCGTATAGAAGATCAGAGAATTCGTCACTGTCAGGGCTGATGAATCTCTTGCCGATTTCCTCATTGAATGCAGGGGTGATCAATACAAGAGGAGAAATACACACAAACTTATTCGAAGTTTCTAGTTCTGGTTCGTTTTCGAGCTCAGTGTATTCTGGCGATAAGATGAGATTTCCCAATTCAATTTTTGGAGTGGCAAAAACTTGCTCCAGCAGATAGTCCATAAAATCCTCACTTTGGGAGGAGAGGACTAGGGTGACCAGACTGGAATAGTAGTGCAGTCCACTTCTACTTACTTTGGTCTGACCTTTCAGTCCAGAGAAGTTGAAGTAATTGTAATTGAAGAATTCTTCTCGACCACCTTTGACAATAAGACCTTTTAGAAATTGGGCCAAGATGTACTGGTGGTGGAAAGGCAAATAGGAGCCTTTGTTTTTTAAGGAAAATATTAATCTAACTCTCACGATGTTTTAAAAATAAATGAGACAATTATTTATAAAATACTAAACGCAATTTTGGGTGGATAAGCAAGGCAAAAGTACAATTTTTTTTGAAAAAATGTTAAACATTAAACCTAAAATGCATTATATCTCCATCTTTTACGACGTATTCCTTCCCTTCAATGGCTATTTTTCCATTTTCACGACATCCAGCCTCAGACTTAAATTGCTGGTAATCGGCTAGTTTGATTACCTCTGCCTTGATAAATCCACGTTCAAAATCAGTATGAATTACTCCAGCTGCCTGTGGAGCTTTCCAGCCTTTTTTGATAGTCCAGGCGCGTACTTCCTGTGGGCCAGCTGTGAAATAAGTGATCAAATCCAAAAGTGAATAAGCGGCAGAGATGAGTCTATTTAGCCCGCTTTCTTCTAATCCGTATTCGGAAAGGAAAAGAGACTTTTCCTCAGGATCATCAAATTCTGCAATTTGGGATTCAATCGCTGCACAGAGTACGATGACTTCAGCATTTTCTTCACTTACTTTTTCCCGAAGGGTCTCTACGTATTTATTACCTGTGAGAATACTGGGTTCATCTACATTGGCTACGTAAAGAACCGGCTTGATGGTAAGTAGGTGAAGATCACGGACTGCTTCCAAATCTTCTTTCTCAACTTCGATAGCACGGGCATTCAAGCCGCTTTCTAGCCCTTCTTTGAATCGTAGAAGTATTTCTAGGTCTTTCTTCGCTTTGGTATCACCGGATTTGGCTACTTTTTCGATCCGGGCAATTTTTTTAGCGATGGATTCCAAATCCTTCAATTGGAGCTCTGTATCTATGACTTCCTTGTCAAAAATCGGATCAACGCTACCTGCTACATGGACAATGTTTTCATCTTCGAAGCATCGAATCACATGAATGATCGCGTCAACTTCACGGATATTTGCCAGAAATTTATTACCCAATCCTTCACCTTTACTCGCACCTTTTACCAAGCCCGCGATATCGACAAACTCAATCACTGTAGGTAATACACGCTGAGGATTAACAAGCTCCTCTAGTACATTGAGTCGCTTATCAGGAACAGTTACTACACCGACGTTTGGTTCGATGGTACAGAAGGGGAAATTTGCCGCTTCGGCTTTGGCACTCGAGAGTGCGTTGAACAAAGTGGACTTACCTACATTGGGTAGTCCTACAATGCCACATTGTAATGCCATTTATTCTAGGATTTGATTTTGAATATTTGATAGGAGCGATAGCCTTGGTAGAATTCCATGATCGAAACCCTGAAAATCGTATAAACAGGGATGGCGAAAATCATCCCCAGAACCCCGGCTATTTTTGCTCCGGCAAAGATAACAACAAATATTTCAAGGGGATGCGCTTTGACGGATTTTGAGAAAATCAGGGGTTGTAAAAGTATGTTGTCCGTAATCTGTACCACAGCAAATACAGACAAAATCCTGAAAATGAGATAATTGATCTCTGTACTTCCTGCGTAGTCTCCGGTAGATATTCCTACAACTATTCCAAAACTTGCACCTAAGATCGGGCCTGCATATGGGATCAAATTAGCTACTGAAGCAAAAAGGGCTATAGTCAGTGCATATTCTACTCCTGCAAAAGTGAGCCCAAGGCTTGCTATCGAAAAAATCACTATAACTTGAATAAAAAGGCCTGTCAGGTAATTTGATAATAACTTTTCGACTTTAGTAAAAGTGGCTACAGAAAGTTCAAAGTATGGATTCGGTATGAGATTCAGTACATTTCTTCTGAAAAGTCCATTTTCCAACAAAAGGAAAAAAGTGATAAAGGCAACTGCTAAAAGTCCAATAAATAGACTACTTGCCGTATTGATAATCGAGCTGATGAATTTTCCTACATCTATACCTGCTATGGTTTCCAGTAAGGTTTTTTGAATTTGATCAAATAACTCACCACGCGGAGAATCTATCAATTGGTAATTGATGAGCCAGTCTTCCAACCTCGAAATAGGGATCTTGGCCTGTTCGTAGAGTTCTTCATAATCAAGCGAACTCAGGATGGAGATTTGATTATTAATCAGTGGGAAAAATAGCAGTCCGATGGATACTAAAAACAAAATAATGGCGATGTAAGAAACCAAAATGGCGGTCCATCTTGGGATATGCTGTCCCATGACATGGAAGTCGTTGAGCCGGTTGGTAAGAGGTCTCAGTAAGGCTGCCAGGATAAGGGATAAAATCAGGTAAAGGGTGATATTGGAGAAATACCAACCGAAAAGCAGAAAGACTGCAATAAATATAATCAGATATATAAAAAAACGCTGCATACAACACAAAAGGAGGCCAAAGCCTCCTCTAATATACTATTTCAAAATTTGAAACAAACTCAGTCAATATTTACTCCCACCGGAGTTCATCCCGATAGCTGTTTTCCTCTTCTTCGTTTTCATACTGAGAAAAATCCACATCTGGGAGAAGTTCATTTTTTACATGCTCTACAGATTCATTGAGCGCTTCTGCAAACTTGAAAAAATCTTCCTTGTAAAGAAAGATTTTGTGTTTTTCGTAAGAAAAAGAATCTCCGTTTGTTTTTCGCTTACTTTCTGTGATAGTCAGGTAATAATCATTTCCTCTGGTACTTTTGATGTCGAAAAAATAAGTACGTTTACCTGCTTTTACTTTTTTCGAGAAAATATCTTCCCGATCATAACCTCTTCGATCTTCCACAATTCAATTAATTTTTTGGTGCTGGGTATTTATTTGCAACTAAGATAGGCAAAAGCCTTCCTAGTTTTCAAAGGATTGAAGTAAAAATTTTTTAGAAATGGTCAAAAAATGGCAATAAACTGCTGTTTATCAGCAACAAATGAAAAAAGGAGGCTAAACCTCCTTTTATTCTGCATGCAAAAATGCTTTCTTGGCCAAGAGCTCGTCTTCACTTTCACGGTGATCAGGATCGTCTACGCAACAGTCCACAGGGCAAACTGCCGCACATTGAGGCTCTTCGTGAAAACCGTTGCACTCGGTACATTTTTCAGTGACGATGTAGTAGAACTCATCTGAAACAGGTTCTTGCTTTTCATTAGCATCTACTACAGTGCCATCCGGTAAAGTCACTTCCTTGAGAGAAGTTCCTCCCCCCCAAGTCCATTCGACTCCACCTTCATAAATTGCTGTATTTGGACATTCTGGCTCGCAGGCACCACAGTTGATGCACTCGTCCGTAATCATAATTGCCATATTGATCGAAATTTATTTCCAAAATTAACAAGCTAAACACAGACCCACAAAAAAAAGTTGTCATGCTAACTAATTTAAAATAATTCTATCCAGTTTACCGCAATCTGGTAAATTTGTAAGATGATTTCTCCAGAAAGACGTATCCAAGCATTTGTCCAACTAGGGCACAAAATCCAAGATTTACTAAAAGAAGAAGAAAACGAATTGTTTTACCGGGCACAAAATCAAAACAATTGGTTTACGCTGGAAAACTGTAAACGAGCTTTCGAAGGCCTAGCCTTTATGCTCGAGGAGAAATCCATTCGGGCTTGGTTGGAAAAGTATAAACTTCCAACTGAGGGAGAATCCAAAGATGTCGGAGTTTTGATGGCAGGTAATATTCCGGCAGTGGGTTTTCATGATTTAGCCTGCGTCTTGCTATCAGGTCATACAATCAGTGCCAAGCTTAGTTCTGCTGATACGGTTTTGATGAAGTGGCTGATTGATCAACTCATCAGTTTAGAGCCTTCCTTTGAGTCCAATATTCAAATATCTGAGATGCTGAAAGCAAAGGATGCTTACATCGCTACGGGAAGTGATAATTCCTCCAGATACTTTCATTATTATTTTGGAAAATACCCCTCCCTTATCCGTCAAAACAGGACTTCTGTAGCCATTTTGACCGGTCAGGAAACCGATCAGGAGATTCTGGATTTGGGTAAAGATGTGTTTTTATATTTTGGACTGGGATGTAGAAATGTTTCCAAGGTTTTTGTTCCAAATAATGACATTTTAGAGAAAGTACTTGGGCTCTTGGAGGTGTATGCATCTGTTGGTGATCATCACAAATACCATAATAATTATGAATACAATAAATCCATCTATTTGGTCAATAATGAGCCTCACCTAGATAATGGATTTCTACTTCTGAAGCAGGATTCACAATTAGTATCACCTATTTCGGTGCTGTTTTATGAAGTGTATGATGGGATGGAGGAATTGGAGCGCCTTATTTCCAGTCAGTTGGATAAAATTCAATGCGTCGTAGGGAATACGGAAGTTTTTAAAGAAGCCATACCTTTCGGGAAAGCTCAGAGTCCAGGTCCGGAAGATTATGCTGATGGCGAGGATACACTGAAGTTTTTACTCAGCCTGTAGATGACTTAATCTGCTAGCGGTAAATACACACAGAAAGTACTACCATTGCCTTCTTCACTTTCGATTTCAAGCTTTCCTTTATTCTTAAAAATGTACTCTCTGACAAGAACCAGTCCTAGGCCTGTTCCAGTCTCATTATTGAGACCTCGGGTAGTGAAGGATTCACCTTGTTGGATCTTTTGAATATTCTCTCTGCTGATTCCGACTCCAGAATCCTTGATGCAGATTTTTGCTTGGTATTTTTCTTTAGAAGCACTTAAAAGAATTCGATCTCCAGCTCGAGAAAATTTAATGGCATTCGTGATTAAGTTTCGGAGCACCAAATCAATCATATTTCGATCTGCCGAGACTCTTATTGACTCTTCGATATCAATCTCAATTTTAACTTTTTTGTCCTCTGCTAAGCGATTCAGAAGTTTCTTTTGCTGGTTGACTAGTGGCAATATGTCAAACTGTTGAATATCTACCTGTTCACCACGAATTTGACTGGAAGCCCAAGCCAGCAAGTTTTCCAGTAAAATGGCGACCTGCTCCATGTTTTTAGACACTTCAGGCATCATCTCTAGAAATTCATCTTGACTGATGAGGCCAGTTTGTGTCATATGAACAAGTTCCTTGACTCCGAAGATGGGACCTTTTAAATCATGAGATATGATACTAAAAAACTTATCTTTCAAATCATTCAGTTGCTGAAGATCTTCTTTCTGTTTTTGTAATTGCTGATTGGTTTTGATTTCTTCTGTGATATCATCGATCAGAAGGATATTTCCCAAATCCTCCATTTCCTTATCACGAATTGGGATAATCTCTACTCGGATTGTTGTATCCCCAAAGCTTGGTTTGTGGACGATAGACTTTTGCTCAAAACCATTGAATAGCTCAAGGATTGCTTTTTCTTTCCAGAAAATACTCTCAAGAGTAGCACCAATCCTGATTTTCTTAGGTTCAGCACAGAAGGCTCTAGCTGTAGGGTTAAAATCAACCACTTTATTGGAGCTATTTAATACCAGCACGCCTTTCGTCAGCGCCTCCATGATTTTGCCTTGTGCAATAGGCTTGATACTGAAAAGCCCATATCGCAAAATCGCTATCCCTAAGACCAAATAGGTAAACAAAAAGGCAAAAGGGGTCAAATCCACATAGCCAAAAAGCTTAATTACACCTGTCTGGTAAAAAAGGTTGAAGACTATTGGAAAAGCACCTGCTGCAATCAGAAGTTTTGTTTGATTCTTAAAAAGTTGATCAGCTTTTTCAAAGCGTCTCCAAAGAATTATCGTTCCAAGCAAGAATGCCGCATACGAGTAAATCACATGAATGATATAATAGGGTCCTTTTTCAATCCCCATGATTGGAAAAGGACCGTCGAGGACAAGAAATGTTTTTTCATAATAAAGCCCATGTAGCTCATTTGATATAACCATCAAAAGGGTGATTGCTGGAATTGTAAAAGAACCAATCAGCACCGGTGGCTTCGCCCAATTTCTATATCCGGTATATTTCAAGGTGAAAATCAACCATAAGGCGGGTGCAAAAGAGATTCCGATATATTCAAATTTCACCCACAGCAGCATGTCCTTTAAGGTGGTGGATGCAAGCTCCAACCCGTAAAAAAATCCCCAGACTGTGATGAAAAACATGGTCATAGCGATCCATCGGGTAGTGGTGTCCAATCGGAAGGCGATTGAAGCCGAAATACCCATTACAGCCAAGCTGCTGATTATCAAGGAAACAGAAAATGCATTAAAACTAAAATCCATGGATTTAGGTCGTATGGGGGAACCCTTTCCTTTTTGTTTTGAGCGATTATAAGCTAATATTACAGTAAATATTTCTAACTCCGAAACTATTTGGTATTGAAAAAAAATACGCGAGGCCTCACTTTCCCTAGCCCCTTTGATATCGTACTTATTTTGACTGTTTTTGTGTTCGCTGGGGCTTTAATCCTGTCGCTGAAAAACGGCAATGATTTTCTTTCAAGCATTCAGCAAACTGTATTTTCCTGGAAGGATGGTTTTTTTAGTCTTTTGGAGTTCACCCTTCAAATGATGATTATTTTGGTTTTTGGCTATGCCTTGGCCTTGGCTAAACCAGTTCATTCGTTTTTGAAGAAAATATCTAAAATACCCAATACTTCACTGCAGGCTGTTTTATTCACGGCCCTAATTACCATGGGTGCTGGATTGCTAAATTGGGGCTTTGGTCTTGTAGTCGGAGCGCTGCTGGCGAGGTTTGTTTCATTGGCGATGGAAGAAAAGTCGATAGCCTGTAATTCTGCACTTTTAGCATCGGCCGGGTATCTCGGAATGGCAGTTTGGCACGGAGGTCTTTCAGGGTCAGCAACCTTAAAAGTAGCGGAGCAGGATCATTTTTTAAGTGATACTATTGGTCAAGTGACAGTAGACCGAACCATTTTCTCATTAGAAAATTTGCTGATTACAGGAGGTTTGGTGGTGGTTTTTCTTTTCATACTTCTATGGCTCAATTCAAAAAATCAAACTGCAGAAAAACCAAAATATAGCCACCCTCTCCGTCCTATTCCGGTGGGAAGTTTTCTGTCTAAAGGTATGATAGTGGGTTTCCTTTTTCTATTGGTTTTCATTTCATTGATATGGTCTGAATCAGGTTCTGGGTTAGGTTTTCTAAACCTTAACTTGGTGAATTTTCTACTTTTCGGTTTTACACTTTTCGTATATCGAGACTTGAATAGGTTCAGTGAAGCAGTGGGGGAAGGAATCAAAAGTGCCACAGATATTTTTATTCAGTTTCCTTTCTATGCTGGAATCTTGGGAATGGTGACTCAATCAGGCATGATTGATTTATTAGCCTCTCTTTTTATAGATAATGCAAATTCCGGCCTTTTGGGTGTATTTACCTTATTTTCAGCCGCCATTGTCAACCTTTTGATCCCATCCGGCGGTGGGCAGTGGGCTGTACAAGGCCCGATTATCATGCAAGCATCTCAGGCCCTGGGGATTGATCCTGCGAAGAGTATTCTAGCTTTTGCCTACGGAGATCAAATCAGCAATTTACTTCAGCCATTTTGGGCATTGCCACTATTGGCAATTACGGGAATCAAAGCATCTCAATTGATTCGATATACGGCTTGGCTTTTTCTGGGAGGGTTCCTTTACCTGATGTTTTGCCTTTTCTTTTTTTTCTCCTAAAAAAGCAAGGAGTTGCACTCTTTGGATTGGTTTCAAATAAGGATAGACAGCTTCTTTCGCTATTTGGTTGGTTTCCGATTTTTGACCTAAATTCCTATATTTGCTTTAATAATTTAGAACCTTTTATCCACCTAAAATCCAATTAAATGGCTTTTGATATTGAAATGATCAAAGAGGTATATGCCCGGTATCCGGAGCGTATTGCTGCAGCTCGTAAGGCTGTAGGGAAACCCTTGACTTTGACTGAAAAAATCTTGTATTCTCACCTTTCTGACGGGCCTGCCACGGCAGCCTACGAGCGGGGAAAATCGTATGTGGATTTTCAGCCCGATCGAGTAGCTATGCAGGATGCCACTGCGCAGATGGCCCTTTTGCAATTTATGCAAGCTGGTAAAGACCAGGTAGCTGTACCATCTACAGTTCACTGTGACCACCTGATTCAGGCGGAAGTAGGCGCAGCGAAAGATCTTCAGAAAGCAAACGACAAAAACAAAGAGGTTTATGATTTTTTGGCCTCTGTATCCAATAAGTATGGAATTGGTTTTTGGAAGCCAGGAGCCGGTATTATTCACCAGGTGGTTTTAGAAAATTATGCCTTCCCAGGAGGTATGATGATCGGAACAGATTCTCACACACCTAATGCTGGTGGTCTAGGTATGGTCGCGATCGGTGTAGGTGGTGCAGACGCTTGTGACGTGATGGCTGGCTTACCTTGGGAACTGAAATTTCCAAAATTGATCGGTGTGAAGCTGACCGGAAAAATGTCAGGTTGGACTTCAGCAAAAGACGTAATCCTTAAGGTTGCTGGGATTCTTACCGTAAAAGGAGGAACTGGAGCGATTGTAGAATATTTTGGTGAAGGAGCCCGCTCTCTTTCTGCTACGGGTAAAGGAACCATCTGTAATATGGGTGCTGAAATCGGTGCCACCACTTCCATTTTCGGCTATGATGAAAAATCTGCTGCTTACCTTTCCGGTACAGGCAGATCAGATATCGCTGAATTGGCCAATGGTATCGCCGAGCACTTGACAGGTGATGATGAGGTATATGCAAACCCTGAGCAATACTTTGATCAAGTGATCGAAATCAACCTTTCAGAGCTTGAGCCTCATGTCAATGGACCATTCACACCAGATTTGGCTTGGCCACTTTCTAAGTTTGCTGCTGCAGTTAAGGAAAACAACTGGCCGGCTAAACTAGAGGTCGGTTTGATCGGGTCTTGTACCAATTCTTCCTACGAGGATATTTCCAGAGCGGCGTCTTTGGCGCAGCAAGCTGTGGACAAGAAATTGGTCGCTAAATCCGAATTTACTATTACGCCTGGTTCAGAGCAGGTGAGATATACGGTAGAGCGAGATGGATTTTTGGGCACCTTCGGTAAAATGGGAGGGGTAGTCCTTGCAAATGCCTGTGGACCTTGTATCGGTCAGTGGGCACGTCATGGAGCTGAAAAGCAAGAAAAGAACTCCATTATTACTTCCTTCAATAGAAACTTTGCGAAGCGTGCTGACGGTAATCCTAATACGCATGCCTTCGTAGCCTCGCCAGAAGTCGTGACGGCTTTGGCCATTGCCGGGGATTTGACTTTCAACCCAATGACTGATTCCTTGATCAATGAAGAGGGGAAAGAAGTAAGACTAGATGAGCCAAGAGGTTTGGAAATGCCTACCAAAGGATTTGCAGTAGAAGATGCTGGATACCAAGCTCCTGCGGAAGATGGTTCTCAAGTTGATGTAATTGTCGATCCAAAATCTGACAGACTACAACTATTGGAGTCATTCCCTGCCTGGGAAGGTACTGATTTGAAAGGCCTCAAATTGCTTATAAAAGCAAAAGGTAAGTGTACTACAGATCATATTTCCATGGCAGGTCCTTGGCTGCGATTCCGAGGTCACTTGGATAATATATCCAATAATATGTTGATCGGAGCTGTAAATGCCTACAACGACGAGACCAACAAAGTTAAGAATCAAATCACGGGTGAATATGGAGAGGTACCAGCTACCCAACGGCACTACAAGGAAGAGGGTATTGGTACTGTAGTAGTTGGTGATGAAAACTATGGAGAGGGTTCTTCTAGAGAGCATGCAGCTATGGAGCCTAGATTCTTGGGAGTTAGAGCCATTTTGGTAAAATCATTTGCCAGAATCCATGAAACCAACCTTAAGAAGCAAGGAATGCTTGCCTTGACTTTTGATGATCCAGCTGATTATGACAAAGTTCAGGAAGATGATACTATTGATATCTTAGGCTTGACCGAGTTTGCACCAAATAAACCGCTTACGGTGGTCCTTACTCATGCTGATGGAACTAAGGATGAGTTCCTTGTAAATCATACTTACAATGAAGGTCAGATTGAATGGTTTAAGGCAGGTTCTGCTTTAAATTTGATCAAGGCAGGAATACTTTAAGCTTAAAAACCTTATAAAAAATTAACCGTTGCCAATCTTTGGTGACGGTTTTTTTTATTTTAGAAAAAATGATGAATCCAATCTTAAGAATAGTACTCTTCGGCCTTTTTACCCTTGGCCTCAATCAAGTTTCTTTTGCTCAAAAGAAAATCGAACAAGAGAAAGGCGTCAAAAAAAAGGATGTTCCTTCGGCTGCTGTTGATTGGCTGAACGATGCCTTTGAAGGGAAAAAGAAAGTGAAATGGTATGAGGAGTTTTCAAATGAAGGCAGAGCTTATGAGGGAAAGTTTTGGTGGGAAAAACGATTCCATAGCGTAAAATTTGATACCCTGGGAGCAATTGTAGACGTAGAGATTGAAATACCCTTTGAGGAGCTAGAAGAGTCTATTCGGGCTAGTATTAGAGATTATTTACAGTCTGAGTTTGAAGATTATAAAATCAATCGCCTACAAATTCAATATTCAGGTGAAAGCGATGATTTGGAAGATTTTTTTGATGAAGACGAAAATGAAGGAATTGTCATCAGGTATGAATTAGAATACACCGGAAAGCTAAAAGGGGAGATTAGTAAGTTTTGGGAAGGGCTTTTTGATCACAGTGGCACATTTATCTCGCAGCAAGAAGTAGAAGTTAGGATAATGGATAATTTGATTTTTTGATGCGAAAATTAGTATTGATTTCCTTGATGCTGGGTTTTGTAAATCTGTCAAAGGCCCAAGAACATGTGTTTTTTACTGGATTTTTCCCTGAGTTTGCGGCTACGAAAAGTCTTAAAAATGGACAAAAGCTAAACTTCAAAGTAGAAAATCAGGAAATAATTTTCAGAAATCTGGATGAGGAGTCTGAGCGCTGGCAGTTTAGACACTATCGAACTGATTTGATGTCTTTTTACAGTTGGTCACTCAGTCCAGTCAGCAGTGTCGCTGGTGGTATTTTTTATCGATTCCAAGATGGAGCAAATGCTTTTCGTGTGGTTCAGCAATTTGCTCTTCTAGACAGAAATAGGACCTTTCGTATTGCTCATCGATTCAGAACTGACCAAACTTTTACGGATGGAGAAGCTACAGAATTTAGACTTCGCTACCGCTTAGCTGTTGATATTCCACTTCAGGGGGAAGATTTGGACCCAGGTGAATACTACTTGGTTTTGTCAAACGAACCGATTTTTTCACTCCAAGGAGGAGATTTTGATATCGAAAACCGCTTGGTCACCACAATAGGAAAGCTAATTTCCAAACAGCAAAAACTGGAATATAGCATTGATTACCGGACAGACGGATTCTTTCGGGATGGCTTTCGAACTCGCTTATGGGCAAAAATCGGATATTTTGTAAATTTTTAGAAAAATATTTGATTTGAAAAGTAAAAAATTTGCTATGAAATGCAAATTGCTGTATGTTTACGGCTCGATCAGGCTTTTAATCACCCAAATCAAGAAAATTTAGCCTTAAAGTCGTCCATCCTGTCAAAAATGAAAGAAAAAGGGATCAACAGCACGTTCAAAAAGCTCATCTTTGAGTCATCAGAGATGGTGTTTTTGGCTGATGATACCTATCCTTATAGTATTTTCTACTCCAATGAATCCTTTGAAGAATCTATCGGGTCTAGCCTGAATGAAAAAAGCCTTATAGGATTGGGCTTAGATATTAGCAATTATATTTTCAAAGAGGAGCTTCAGCTAGTTCATGACGGTCGTGAGTTTTCTTTTCGGCTGGAGCTTCCGCAGGATGCAGGGACAAATTATTTCCTTTTCTACAAAGGCAAGGAATTGAGGGCAAAAGGCCTTCCTTCAGGTCCTGAGATTCAGCAATTTTTCAAACGTCAACTGGATTTATTGGCTGCCGGAAAGCATGACTATTTGACCTATCTCAATCCTGCTGTGCTTCCTGTACTTGGTTACCATGCCGAGGAATTATTGCAGGGAGATCTTTGCCACCTGATTCATCCAGATGATCTGACAAGGGTTAGAAAGATTTGGAAAAAGGGGAAAGCGCAGCAAATGGAAACCTTTTTCCATGCCAAGATCAAAGGAAAAGATGGGCAATTCAGATATTTGGAATTCTCTGTTCAGTTTTCTGAGAATAACTTCAATTTGATAGCTCGGGATGTCTCGGAAAGCTTGGCTGAGAAGGAAGCCATCAAAAAGGAACTGGAGCTTCAGCAAAAGGCGGCTATCTACGGACCAGCTATTGCCTTTCAATTTGATGCTACTGAACACAAGATTGACTGGGATAAAAAAAGCCTCTCAAAATTTGGGGTTTCTTCCAAAAAGGATCGAAAGTCGCTCTTGGAGAAGATCAAGTCTATTTCCGAGGAAAGTATCAATATCGATCAGGTAGAAAAGAAATTTGCTTGGGGGCAGCGATTTTTTAGTCTTTTGATGAATAAAGAGGAAGGGGCAGATGAAAAGGATCTTTGGGTTGGCGCCTTGATTGACGAAACTTCCCAAAAGCTTCTTGAAGACGAAAAGGAATTATTCAAAAGCTTCCTCGAACTTTCAGCCGAGCCCATTTTGGTTGTAAAGGGAGACGGAGAGTTTTATTTCCAAAATCAGATTTTTTCAAACCTACTTCATACTGAAGATTTGGAGATTAAGAGTTTGGATGACCTCTGTCAAGTTTTTGAAGAAAGTAGTCTTTTGCAATCTTGGCTTGCCTCTCATCAGGATGGCAATGAAATCAAACCATGGCTTGGAGAAGCGAGCTTTCCAAACGGTAAATCTGTAGTTTTGGAATTATCCTGTAAGCTGCATCAGACAGCTAAGGATTCCTATCGGATATATTCGTTCAAAGATGTTACTGAGAAGAGTTCCCTTGAGAAAACGCTGGAGGAGAGTAGCAATTTCTTGATCAACTTGACCGAGCAAGTGCCTGGCGGGCTATACCAGTTGGTTTTGGATCAGAATGGTAAAATGAATTTCTCATTCCTATCAAAGGGAATTTCATCTGTTCTTGGAATATCCGAGTCAGAAATCGAAGAATTCAACGATATCACCTCAGCCCTTACCAAGGTACACACGAAAGACATTCCAAACTTGGTCATGAGTACTGTGGCATCTGCGCGTAAGCTGGAGCCTTGGCAGTGTCAATTCCGAGTTAGAGATGAGAAGGAACCAAGCGGATTCAGATGGGTCATGGGAGCAGCCCGTCCTCAGGTTTTGGAAAATGGAGATATGGTTTGGTACGGCTACCTGACTGACATAAGCAATCAAAAAGAGTTTGAGTCCAAATTGGATGATGCCCGTCAAACTGCTGAAAAGGCGAGTCAAATCAAGTCAGACTTCTTATCCATGATTAGTCACGAGCTTCGCACTCCTTTGAACGCCATTTCGGGATCTGTCTATTCGTTGAAACAAGAGAATCCAACTGATTCCCAGTTGAACACGCTTCAGACAATCAGTTTTGCAGTGGATAACTTGATCATCATGATCAATGATCTACTCGATTTCCAAAAAATAGAGGCAGGTAAATTATCCATAGAAAATGCTCCTTTCCATCTCTCGGAAACTATTAACCAAGTCTTGAAAGGACTTGCTTTCCACGCTAGAGATAGTAAGAATCAATTGAATCTCGATATAGATCCGAATCTCAATGTGATTGTAAAGAGCGATAAAACCCGTCTTTCTCAAATTCTAAATAACCTGATTACCAATGCCTTGAAGTTTACTCATGAAGGTCAGGTAGATGTAAGAGCTAAATTCTTGGGACAAAAAGGAGATCGAATCAAGATCCATTTTGAGGTGCAGGATACAGGAGTAGGAATTGCAAAAGAGCATCAGGAAAGAATTTTTGACGATTTTGATCAAGTCAAGCCTAGTTTCAATTCAAAATATGGAGGCACAGGCCTTGGGCTATCTATAACCCGAAGACTTTTGAAACTCATGGGATCAAACATTTCCCTGGAGTCCGAAGTAGGAAAAGGATCTGTCTTCTATTTTGATATGGAATTTGAACTTGATCAAGATCAAACTCCCAAAGGAGTAATCCTTAATGGATTTAACCGTGATTTTTCTACGCTGCATCTTTTGATGGCGGAGGATAATGACGTCAATGCACTAGTCTTGGGCAAAATCATTAAGAAGTGGGGCTACACCTACGATCGAGTACCAAATGGAAGCTTGGCAGTGGATGCAGTTCAGTCTAAAAATTACGATTGTATTTTGATGGATATTCAAATGCCGGTCATGGATGGGTTTGAAGCTACTGAGCGCATCAAGGCTATAAAAGATATCCCGATTATAGCCCTTACAGCCGCAGCAAAGCTTGAAATCATGGAGCGAATTGAATCCAGCGGATTTGATGGATTTGTAGCGAAGCCGATTGATGCAGCAGAACTATTGAAGGCAATCAAAGAGGTGGTTTCTGCAAAAAGCCATCAATTCTGAGCTTTTAGATAATATTCCTCTAATAATTCCATTTCTGGATAGTCTTTGTACAGAGGGTCTAGAAGTTGCCTCGCCGAAATAATATCTTCTTTCAAAACGTAATAAATACCCTTATTGCGAATAGCAAATGGGTTGTCCTCCTTCATTTTCAAACTTCTGTTGATAAATTCTATTCCTTCCTCCAGATCTCCCAAATACAAGAGATAAAGACCTTTATTATTATAAAAATAAGGCTGGGAGGTATTCAATGAAATAGCTTTCTCCACGTCCTCAAGAGCTTCTTGGTACTTGCCTTTTTCAAAGGCAATCAACGATTTGACGTTATGAAGATTAGGCTCCAAGGGATTGATTTCTTGTGCTTTATCCAGCAGTGAATCAGCTTTTGAAAAGTCTTTTTGGTAGTAAAAAATTGTAGCCTGATTCACGAGCAGGTCGCTATTTTCAGGGTTTAGTTCTAAGGCTTTCCCAAAGGAATCGATAGCCTTATCAAACTCACCGAGTTTTTCAAAAACCAATCCTCCCAAAAAGAATCCTTCCCAATTCTCTGCCTGATTCTCCTGCATCCAAAAGGCATCTTCTCGGGCTTTGTAAAATTCACCATTATCCAAGTAGGCTAGGCCTCTCTGAAAATAGGCTTGATCCTTTTTCTCTAGGTATCGAATGGCTTCAGAAAAATCCAATGTTGCTTCCTGAAATTGACCTAGCTGGATATGGGCCATAGCCTTATTGTACCAGGCGTCTCCATAAGAGGAGTCAATTGAAAGTGCTTCGGCATAAAACTGAATGGCAGATCGAGGGTCGTTTTCATCAAGTTTTTCATTTCCTTTTAGGAGAAAACGACCTTTCTTATCCTCGTCTGTATCACAGGAAACTGTGAATAGAAATCCTATCAGCAAAAAACTAATCTGCAGGTATCTCATCTTTTGGTTTGGGCTTTTCCTTTTTATCACTTTTATCTTCGCCCAACATAAATGCGAACGGCTTTGTTTCCTCACTCAGATCAAATATTTCTCTTAATATCGCCAAGGTAGGTATGACCAAGATCATTCCAGCTACTCCCCAGATGGTTCCGCCTATCAGAAGGCCCAAGAAAGTAATGAAGGCATTGAGATTGACATTCCCTCCGACGATTTTTGGGGTAAGGAAATTTCCCTCGATCACTTGGATAATCTGATAAATTACCAAAACAGCAATCGGGTAAAATAGACTGTCTTTGGTCAGGAATGAATAAACAATAGGAAGAAGTACTCCAAAGAAAGGGCCTACGTAAGGAATGATGTTAAGAATGGCGCCTAAAACTCCAAAAAATATAGCATGCTTAATCCCAAGAGCTGTGTAGGCAGATACGTTCATGATCGCCAAAATGATCATCACCTTCCCCACACCCACGATATAATGTTGGATGACTTTTCGAAGGCTTGTAATTCGCATTTTTACTAGCGTCGGGTCATGATCTCTATAGATCATTATCATCATTTGCGCTAGATGGTCTCGATAGAGAAGCAGAAAAAACATAAATACAGGAATCAATACAATTCCAGACAAGGAACCTACCGTTTTCAAGGCAAAATTTGAAATGCTTGAACTATGCTCATCCAAGACATTCTTGATGTATTCAAAGTCTGCCTTTTCCTGGATGGCATAATCCATTCCAAGTGTGGACTTTGTCCATTCATCTATCTCACTGGCATAGTTGGAGATTTTTCCTGATACATTATCAAAATCATTGGAGAAGGCTGCTACATTTCCAATGATGAAGTACAAAAGTCCTCCTACTACAAGTGTCATCAATAAAAGGGAAACAAAGGAGGATAATGTTCGTGGGACTTTTTTTGACTCCAGCCAATTACTGACTGGAGTGAAGAGAATGGCAAAAAAACCTCCCATAAACAGCGGCACTAAAATGCTCTTTCCGACGATTAGAAAGAAAACTGTCACAATGATGAAAATCATCACTAAAAGTGCCTTTACGTAGGCTGGAACCCAGATTCCTCTTTTCTTCATATTTATGTTGCTTAGGTTTTGCTATTTAAATCAGACCTGCCCTTTTCAATAAGGCATCTGCTTTGGGTTCCCTTCCCCTAAATCGCTGATATAGTTTGGAAGGGTGCTCTGTACCACCTGCTGAAAGGATATTTTTAGCGAAGGATTCAGCTGTCTCAGGGTCGAAGACTCCTTTTTCCAAAAACAACTCAAAAGCATCCGCATCCAGCACTTCTGCCCATTTGTAACTGTAATAGCCAGCTGAATAGCCACCTTGGAAAATATGGGAAAAAGCCGTGCTCATGAGTGTATTTGGTACTTTTGGTAGCAAGTCCGTCTTTTCCATTACATGCTTTTCAAAGCTTGCTATATCTTCGATTTTGGATGGATCCTGATGATGGTATGCCATATCCAATAGTCCAAAACTGATCTGACGAACTGTCTGATAGCCTTGTTGGAAGTTTGCAGCTTTTTTGATTCGATCGATTAATTCTTGTGGGATTTTTTCTCCGGTTTCAAAGTGAACTGCAAATAGGTCTAAGCATTCTTTTTCGTAGCACCAGTTTTCAAAAATCTGGGATGGTAATTCTACAAAATCCCAATAGACGCTCGTGCCTGACAGCGAAGAGTAATTACTATTTGCCAGCATGCCATGCAGCGCATGTCCAAACTCATGAAATAAAGTCGTTACCTCATTGAAGGTCAGGAGACTAGGTTTGGTTTTGGTTGGTTTGGTAAAGTTGCAGACAATGGAAACATGGGGTCTGTGATCTTTTCCTTCTAATTGATATTGGCCCTTGTAACTAGTCATCCAAGCGCCATTGCGCTTTCCAGCCCGAGGGAAAAAGTCCGCGTAAAATACAGCTAGATGCTTTCCATCTCGATCTTTGACCTCATAGGCTGTCACATCTGAATGGTAAACAGGAATGTCCTTATTTGGTGTAAACTGAATCCCGTATAGCTTTCCGGCTGTTTGGAATACTCCATCTACGACCTTCTCTAATTGAAAATAGGGGCGTAGTAGCTCATCATCCAACTCATATTTTTCTTTTTTGAGCATCTCGGAGTAGTAGGCAAAGTCCCATCGTTCCAGTCTTTCGATTCCGTCCAGTTTTTTGGCAAAAGCCGCAACTTCAGACACATCTTCTTTTGCTTTCGGCTTTGCTTTTTCTAGCAAGTTTTCCAGAAACTCCAATACCTCTTTTGGAGTTTTTGCCATCCGCTCTTCCAGTACGAAATAGGCATGTGATTGATATCCAAGTAGTTTGGCTCGTTCATAGCGAAGTTGGAGGATATCTTTGATCACCGATTTGTTATCCAATTCATCGCCTTTAGAAGATTTGGTGTTGTAGGCGATGAAAAGTTCTTTACGCAATTCACGGTTTTTCAAATAAGTCAGGGCCGGGACATAAGAAGGATAATCCAGCGTAAATGCCCATTGTCCTGCTTTTCCCTTTTCTTCAGCAGTCTGTGCTGCAGCCTCTTTGATACTTTCCGGAAGTCCCTCTACCTCGGATTCATTTTCTACAAATCGTACATACCGATTGGTCTCAGCTAGCACGTGCTCTCCGAATTTCAGAGAAAGCTGAGCCAGTTCCTGATCGATTTTGCGAAGCTTTTGAGAGTCTTCCTCATTGAGATTTGCTCCATTTCTCACGAAAGATTTATAAGTCTTTGACAAAAGCGTCTCTTGTTCCGGGCTTAAGTTAAGCTGCTCTTTTTGAGAGTGAACTTGCTCAACTCGTTCGAAGAGTTCTTTATCCAAAAGAATATCATTGGAATGCTCTGTCAAAAGTGGGGAAATCTCCCTCGCAAGCTTTTGGATCTCCTCATTGGTTTCTGCAGAATTCAGATTGAAAAATATTCCTGCAATCACTCCAAGCTTTTCCCCAGCCCGGTCCAAAGCTTCAATAGTATTTTCAAAAGTTGGTAAAGGGGAAGCTTTGATAGCTTTTACTTCATCCTTAGCAAGTTCGATTGACTTTTGGATAGCGGGCAGGAAGTGTTCTGTCTTGATTTGGTTAAATGGTGCTGTTTCAAAAGGTGCTTCAAATTTGTCCAATAAAGGATTATTCATATTCATCGAGTCTTTTTTATAGATTAATCAGGAGCTTCCCATTTGGGTTCAAGTAAATGCCCCACTTTTTTCAATTCGACTGCTAATTTATCCATTTGTTGATGAAAGCTGTCAACTTGCCAGGGATGATGTGGGATTTTTTCAGCTTCCGCTAAAGCAATGCGGTAGGTTTCGAAATCCCCCAAGCCATAACTAGCCTCTGCTTTATTGACCTGAATCCAATATTTCTCTGCTTGATAGTATTCTTTGAGTTCTTGGCCGTCCTTATTCCCATTTTGCATGCGTTGGAGATCTCCTGCTTCTTTTTGATTGATTATCGGCCAATCTCGTTCGCAGAGAAATAGGACTCGCTGCCAGGTCCTCCGCGCAAAAACCAAATCTGCAATCCTTTCTTGATCATTTTCTGCAATACTCGAAGTAGCTCTATAGAGAAGTGTCAGAGCGAGATTTACCCCGTTGTATCGGTTATTGAGCAGATAATAACTCCGCTGATAGTACAAAATCGAATTTTCCAAATGCTGATTTCCTTCCCCCACCTCATATAACTTTTTCTCAACTGCCCCAGCCAGAGAGACTGTTTCGGCGTCATTCGTATGGGCCAAATTGATGGAATTCAATAAGGCTAGCGACTGATGCAGGGATGAAACGGTATCGGGAAGGGCTGCCTTGTAAGTACAAAATGCCAATCGATGGATGATGTAACTATCGTTTTTATCTCCTGAAAGAGTTCTTACGGTCTCAAAAAGCTGCTTTGCCTTTGCAAACTCTTTCACCTCGATTGCATCTTCTGCCTCCTGAATCAGCAAGGAAGTAGCCACTCCCAGATTTTCAGATGCCTTTTGTGGAGTTTCTGCGGCTTTGGCTCGGCCAATTGCAGCATCTATTTGCTCCTGCACCTTGGGAGGTACCAATGAGTTTAAGAAAGTATAGACAGGGCTGTCGGTCTTCTTTTTCCCTAATACCGTATCTATAAGCTTACCCAGTGCTTCTCTAAAGCGATGGACTTCTTCAAAATCGATGGCATCACCTAAATGCTGATAGCTAGAAATGGAAAGGTGATTAAGATTAAATGGATTGACAAACTTATCTTCGGAAATGACAATCGTGGTAAACGGCCTCAAGGCATGGCGTACTCCTAATTCGTAGAGTGCGTTTGGATTGGCTGTCGAAAGATCCGCGATGACTAGATCCGCCTCCAGCAGTTCCTGATACATTTTCACATCGATATTGCCCGAATGAGGGATCTCATCAGCTCGGAAACAATCAAGACCCCTAGATTCAACCACGGGTTTGACCAAGAGGCGATAGGATTTATCCAGGTTGAGCTTTCTGCCATTGACGTAGTCGGTCTTGATCCCAAAGCCCATCACTACAAAACATCTTTTCTTTTGTGGCATAGATTAAAAATGAATGTAACTATCTGAAATATAAATTTTTATTATGATTTTCTTTTATAGAAATAAAAAATCCCGAATTTCTCCGGGATCTTTATGATTCAATATTCAAAGTCACAACTCATACTTTCCATCCCAATTGGGGCGCCATCTGGAATTTTGAGGGCTTCTGGCGAGGATATTTCCTGTGGAAGCTCGAGGAAGCTTTCAATCTTATCCGAAAGGTAATCGCGATGCATGGCAAGCATTCCATTTGGTCCGCCCATTTTGGAGATTTCTTTTAATTCTGCTCTCACTATGGCTCTAACTGAATTGGAGGCATCCGAATTTTTGGAAAGTGCGATTAAATAATCTACATATTTTGCTTCGGTCATCATTTTGATTTCCTGCTGTAAATCCACGCGGTTAGTATTGGAAAACAGCTGAGCAGTCACTTTATTCAAAACAGATTCGAGACTCGGAAGATCAGCATTTTGCATAGCTTGCAAGTGTAGGCGATTGGCTCTACCGCTTTCCAAAAGGAAGGTGAAAACCGCATCTGTCACGCTCTCTCCCGGAGCGATAGGATCGAAGACTGGGCCTGTACGGGAGACAAAAGTTTCTCTATTTCTGCCAAATCCATAAGGTCTCGGTGGGATCAAAGCCAATATATGTTCTGGCACTTCCAATTCACGCGGACTGATTGTGCGAAGTAGGGCATCAAGAGCTTCTTCTTGTTGAGATGCTGGAATCCAGCTGTGGTCAGGCTGATTGTCTCCCTTGATTTTATAGGTATAGTCTAAGCCACCAATCAATTTGCTTGTCGCCTCCACTTGATAGCGATGCATGAGGAATAAGGGAACGAGCACTTCTTCCAGCATAGCATGTGGTGTACCTTCTGGGATGGCATTCAATCCAAATGAAGCTAGTTTGTTTTTTCTAAGATCTAACATCCTGTTTAGTTCTTCTGCTGCCGAAGCACCATTGTCCCACAGATGGGAGCGGGGATGGGCTCCACTTGGGTCTCTGGAATCAGAATCTGTGATAAACTCATATCCTGCAGCGTAGGTATCTTCTAAGGTTTTTTCCAAAAACTCTTCCTCACTTTGTCCTTGAGCTGGAGTTCCATAGCCGTATTTGATCGCCCACTTATCCCATTCGCCAATTTTGTCATCATAAGCTTGGGAAAGATCAAGTTCTCCATTGGATGCTTGAGTAATGTAGGGATGAGGATAATCCATCACCGAGGATCGACCTTCTGCGGATGTAGCATAGCTATGAGCCAGACCAATGGTATGTCCGATTTCATGGGCTGAAAGCTGGCGCAATCTTGCCAAAGCCATTTCTAACATTCTCGGATCTGCTGGTTTTCCGTCTTCAAATGGTTGCAAAAGACCTTGAGCAATCAGGTAGTCTTGGCGTACTCTCAAAGAACCCAAAGAAACCTGTCCTTTGATGATCTCTCCTGTTCGAGGGTCTCTGACACTACTTCCGTAGGACCAGCCTCGGGTGGAGCGATGCACCCACTGTATGACATTGTACCGTACATCCATCAGGTCCATTCCTTCAGGAGCCATTTCAACCCGGAAGGCATTCTTGAATCCTGCAGCTTCAAAAGCCTGACTCCACCAGTTTCCACCTTCGATCAAGGCTGAAGCTACAGGCTCGGGCGTTCCTCTATCCAAGTAATATACTATTGGCTCTACCACTTCTGAAACAGCTGCATTAGGGTCTTTCTTTTCCAAGCGATGTCTGCTTATGAATCGCTTCATGATTGGATCAGAGATTGGGGTCGTGAAATCCATGTAGCTGATAGAGAAAAATCCACCTCTTGGATCAAATTCTCGAGGTTGGTATTGATCATCAGGAAGTTTGATGAAAGAATGTCGCTGCCTCACGCTCACTGCATCTGGACTAGGTGTGACGGATCGAATCAATCCACCTGTAGCATTTCCTGTGAGGGTGATGGTCGCTTCTACTTCAGTATTCTCAGGGAAATTTTTGATCATATCAAAGTAAAGACCTGACCGCGAATTATCAACTCGGTAAGTTCCTTGTCGTCTTTGGCTCAGTCTATCTCCAACTCCATGGACATCCTGCATGTAGAAGTTGGTGGCATCTACGATGAGGCTTTCTCCGTCTTTTTGGCTGATTTCAAATCCCCATAAAATTGATTCTGCAAAAGCATCTTGAATCGATTTGACCTCATAGGGATTGTCCGAATAGGCTCTGAAATCATAGTTTTTGTGGACCAGGAAAACCTTGTTGCCCGATCGTCGGAATTCTACAATTCTCGTGTTTCCAAGTTGGCCGCGATCGAGTCCGATGTCATTGGACCCTACACCTGCCGTGAGTGAATTGACATAGAGAAACTCTTCTTCAAGGTCCTCGATTTGGAGATAAATTTTACCTTTCTCCCGATCGAGATAGAAGTCTACAAATCCTTCATTCTTTTCAAACTTGCTAAGATCCAGCCCTTGCGAATAGGTCAAGGAAATACTGAACAGCAAGCTGAAAGTTGTTAGTAATATTTTGTTCATAAGGTTTGATGGTCTTTTATGGAAAATTATCAAAAATGAAGGGACAATGCCTACCATTGATGGAAATTTAGCGATTTAAATAGTATCGAAGCAAAAGTGTGGTCTCAGTTTGTCGGCTGCCTTGAATTTCCTGTAGTCCAGAACTGATTTTTTCCCGATCAGTAAATGTAGTTCGGGCAAATCGAAAATATAGCCGAAGTTTTCTGCTCAAATCATACTCACCCAAAAGGTAATAGCGCTGTCCCTGTCCTGAAAATGCAGGAATGGAAAAGGTCCAAAGCACATGGTTTTCAAAAGCGTAAATTCTGCTGTCGAAGTCATCTGTATCAAAAAGTGCATAGCGACCGGTGATTTTCCATTTTTCTCTAGCAAATCTCAAATCTTGGATAATCATAAATCCATTGCTTGAATTACTGCCAAAATCAACTCCTGTCCACCAAATCCTGCTTCGTGTAAATAGATTTTTGGTCAGTTGAACATCCAAGTTCAAAAGGCCTGTTCGTCTTCGTATGGCTTGACTGCGGTAGGGGGTAGCCGGCTCATTCAAATCTGGAAGGTTTCGATCTTTTTGCTCTTCTCTGAATTGAACAAACGCATTCAAGGTACGGGATGGACGATAACTCAATCTAGTCAGCCATTCATAGCCAGTTGAGGGGTTGTATAACCTGAATCTTAGCCAAGGAAATCTGAAAAAATCATAGTAGGCATTTAGCTTCCAATTCTTGTCAGGACGCACTTCCAAGCCCATATAGACTCCCCGCTCATTGATAGGGCGGGTACTTTCTGCAAAAGCATTCCCATAAAAGCTATGGAAGTTTTTCCCGTAATTTCTCCATAGTAGGGAAAAGTCAACTTTCGGACTAAGACTGGAAATCATTCCAATCACGGTCCCATTTCCTCCGGAAGCTGAAAGGGCACTTTCTCCAAAAAAGAGAAAGTTTTTCCAATTATAATTGAAATAAAAACTTCCCAATTGATTATCTCTTCCTCTAAATTCAAATTGATTGTAGCGCCGCTGTTGGGGTATCCAGCTTCTATTAAAAGCAGTGTGGAGAAAAGTAGCACCAAGCTGTGCTCTAGAAACTGGCTTGTATTGTATAGCACCTCCTAAACTGAGTTCACGGAATTGATTTTTGGTGGCTAGTTCGGAGGGAGTACGATGAAGCCCACTTTGATTGAATGAGCTAATTAAGCTACTGGTGTCTTCAAGGCTGTCAAGAGCTTCTCTAGTACGACCATCACGAGGAGCGTAGGATGCCAAAGCAGTAAATTCCCATTTTCGATGCTCATAGGTCGCGGCAGCACCTCGAAAGAATCCAAATTCCAATGCGGCTGTGTAAGGGAGGATTCCCACACTACTACGCCTGACAGTAGGCACTGTTTCAGCACCTTTGCCTAACGTGTATCCTGCACCATAGACCAAACCCTGACCAAATGAAGCTTGAAAATCTCCCAATGCCAGGGTTTTCCACTTGCCAACTTTATAGCGATGAAAATGGAAGGAAAAAAAATTGAAGCCGTATCGACGGGTTGTTGGATCCCAAGTGAATTGCTCGCCAGCATCCTTATCTAAGGTAAATCCAAGACTAAAATCCCTCGCATGCTGAATCCGAAACCTCAGGTATAAGTCATTTGGATCACCCAAATACCGGGAAGAAATACGTCCTGTACTGCTCGTGTCCGCTGGACTAAAGCCTCTCCTTTGCTCCCAGACCCTTCTGTGTCTAAAAATGAAATAGGCTTGTTCTTCTTCAGATAATCGCTGCCAAAAACCCTTTGTTCGTTGATTTTTTTCCTCCAAAGTCACAAATGGAAGTAAACGCTCAATAGTGGCAAGATCAAATTCAGGAATTGCCTGAAGTTCATACAGGGAAATCAGATCGCCATGTTGGTCACGGTATTTAAAGAAGCTCTCGATCTGATTTGGATTCAGGAGATAACTCGCCTGCAAGCTTTCATAATCCGCCCGATTCAGATTGATCGGGTTGAGGTAGAGTTGGAGTAGGACTTCATAAATGCTTTCATAGTCAATATCATCTTCAGGAATGGGGAAAAGACGTTCGATGAGATCTTCAGGGTTGATTTCAGGTTTTGGAGGTGTTTGGGCAAATGCAATTTGACCTAAAAGGAATAGAATTAACGCCGATAGTCCGATTTTCCTCAGTCGTTCCATCGGTAGAAAAGGCTAAGGTGATGTGTGTTTCCCAGAGCTGATTGATTGCCATAGGAATAGTCAAAACCGTAAGATTCTTTTTGAATTCCAAATCCAGCATAAATCTTAGCCGGCTGAGAATTTACACCAGTTCGAAGGATTACCCACTCTTTCAGGCGATATTCGATTCCAGCCTTTACGATGGGATCTTGAAGGATATCCTTTTCAAACTCCAGTAAAAGACTGAGAGACTCAGAAGGTAGGTAATTAAGTCCCAATTGCACCGAGGTAGGCAGTCTGCTTTCGCTTTCTGGGCTGATCTTTCCACGATTGATATTGCTGATATGCGCTCCTAGGAAAAGGGACGGACTCAGCTCTGTCACGCCTCCAATGCTGACCACCAATCCTCCCGCACTTCCAAATCCCTCGATTTGCGTTTGCGCCCATTCCAGCTTTATTCCAAAGCTGCTGATCCCAAGCGTATTTGAATATCCTACACCCAGAGTTTGATGATTGAGCAGAGGCCCACCAAAACGGCTAATTCCTGCGCCAAAAGTTCCCCAAGTATTCCGAAAACTTCCAGCTAGACTAAAGGTGGAAAGTTCCTTGAGGTTGTATCGATGGTCAGAGCCAACCACGATTCCGGTATAGCTTGTCCTGTCCAATGCTCCGATATTATTGAAGTAAGACCAAGTGTCCGGGAGGTGAACTCGCATATTTCCCAAGGCTACCATTCGGGCACCATGAGTTTGGGTCAGAGGGTCGTTTTGTGCAAAAGCAAATTGAATAATCCCCCAGGTCAAAATAAAAGTCAGGACCTTTTTCATCGGAGTCAATTAAAAGTCTCCTTTGAATTTAGGTTAAAAAATAAATAACTACAAATACTTGTAATTGCTTCCTCCTCAGAGTCTTAGAAAGGGGCTTTGATATTTAGGAAAAGATTTCCCTGTCCAGAATTGTTGAGTGAATATTCCAGTCTGAAAACAGCATCATAAAATCCCACCAAGTCAATTCCTAAGCCATATCCATAGAGATATTGATTGGTCAGTCGTGCGTTTTCAGGGATTTGGTTTCTATCCTTCACATAGCCATGGTCGAAGTTGGCACTGAGGTAAAAGCGAAATGGAATCGTGCTGAATTGCTCAAGGGGCATGATGTTCGAAATATCGATCGCCCAATCGAGGAATTTCCAACGGAATGAGTTTTTGTGAACATACAGTTGCTGTCCTTCGATGACATTCAGTTCATAGCCTCGAATGAAGTTCGGGTTATACCCCACACCTCGTACAAGTGTATAAGGCTGATTTGGACTCAAAAACCAGTTAGCTGTTAGTCCTGTGGCAAAATGAAACTTGTCATTGATGGGCAAATACTTATTCGCCGTAATGCTAACTTCTATCTCATCAATATCATCAGTATTGAAAATTCCATACTTGGTTGCTGTTGCTTGAAGCAATTCTCCTTTGGTAGCATAAGCAGCAAGGTCACGATTATCATGACGGAAGGTATAACTCATATAGAGATATCGGAGCGAGTTCTCACCGTGTAGAAAGTAGTTGGGATTTTCTGTTAAAACGTCCTCATCCACTGTATTGGATGAATAGCCCAGTGTCAAAAAATGAAAATTATAGAATGTTCGCCGATAGGTGTATTGAACAGCGGCCGTTAGACTTTTCCGAAGAATGTCTTCCGTTTCATTGGTGAAAAAGACCTGACGGTTATCTGCCGATCGAATGGCCAAAGTCTTTTGCTCAAAGAATGTGATCTGGGTAGCTAGCCCGTGTTTTTGATTCTTATCGATGTAAGGTTTGCTATACCGCAGGTCCAACGCTCGGGTAAACCCAAGTTGACCGCTAAATCTCAGCTTTTCATTTCTACCTCCCACATTTCCATGTGAGACCCGAAGACCATAATTTACTCTGGAAAGGTCCCGGTTTTGATTAGTCCACCACTCCGAGAAGTTACGGTCCGCCAATTGAAAAATGATGGAAGGAATAATATACCAACGCTCCTTTACCCGAATCAGGATTTCTACCTGATCATCTTCCGTGAAGAGCGGCGTAATCTCCACAGAGGTGAAAAGCCGAAGGTTGTAGATTTTATTTTGGTCAGCTTGTAGGATTTCTAGAAAAGTATCCCAATCGTAATAGTATCCACTAGCAAAGTCAAGCTCCCGAAGAATGATATTCTTTTGCGTTTTTTCATTCCCGATGATGAATATATTGTTCACATAAACACTGTCAGGTGGACTTTGCCTCGCAGGGGCTAAGCTAGTATCCTGTGCACATAGTTCATGGCTCCAGCCTAAGGCTAGCAGCATAAAAATGAAAATATGTACAAAAGGATTTTTCACCGGGAATTTTCAATCAATAGTTTTGGTTTTCAAATCAATCAGACCAATAAGACAACTCATGTGGAAAAACCTTGTTAGAAAGATCGCCATTTTTCCGGTATTGGTCTATCAGTATACGATATCGCCACTTTTTCCTTCCTCCTGTCGGTATACCCCCACTTGTAGTCAATATACGAAAGAAGCTATCCTCAAGCATGGACCTTTGAAAGGTGGATGGCTAGGAATCAAGCGAATTTCCCGCTGTCACCCTTGGGGTGGTCAGGGTCATGATCCAGTTCCCTGATCTTTGAGGGGCTTGAGTCCGTTTTTCAAGGCTCTGATAATCAGGAATATCCCTCCAAGTACCAATGGAATACTCAGGAGCTGACCCATATTGTATTGAAGCCCCTCTTCGAATTCTACTTGGTTTTCTTTGAAAAACTCCCAAACGAAGCGCATCCCAAAGACAAGAACCAGGAAAAGCCCCAAAAGAAGTCCTTCCGGCACTTGTTCTTTATACTTCCACCAAATCCCTAAGAGTAGCAGGAATATGATGAAGTAAGTCACTGATTCATAGATTTGCGTCGGATGTTTGGCTTTACCGAAGGTTTTGACAATTGCGATAAAGCTGTCTCTATTTTCCTCAAGTGTCAAATTGAGGGGTGTTTCAAGAGGTTCTGCAAAATACTTTTTGGAGCTATTAAACTGCGTGAGGGCATACTTCACATCGCTTTGCAGTGTGTTTTCTAAAGTCTCTTTGCTGAAATCACCTTTACTGATTTCGATTCTCACATTTACCGGGACAATGCCATTTCCGCTGAGTTCTTCACTACGGTCATCTGGTTTGTAAGCATCGATCGAAACAATGGGTACTCGCAAGGATTCCAATATTTCTTCCAAATCACGGGCATAGACGATTCCTTGGTCACTTTCCATGTCCTTTCCACCGATTTCGGAATTCATCAAATTTCCCAAACGGATGAGCGCTCCCGTCATGGCTGTAACGATGACTATCCGGTCCACTACCCAGAGGTAGCTTTGCCCTGGCGTTTTGCGCGCATACATCCAAAGCGCAATCAGAATGGCTATGGCTGCTCCATGAGAAGCAAGTCCACCTTCCCAAACTTTCAAAATATCAATCGGATTGCTCAAATACCTGGCTGGCTCATAGAACAAAACATGTCCTAGCCGGGCACCGATAATAGTTGCCAACACCATGTAGATGGTCAGTTTATCGACCAATTCCTCCTTATGTCCTTCTTTTCTGAAAAAGTAGACCATAAACTGTTGGGAAATAATAAAGCCAAGGGCAAAAAGAAGACTATACCATCTTAGTCGATCAAATCCGGGGATTACAGCCGGGTTTGGATCCCAGACGATGTAATTTAAAAACTGTGTCAAATTCATGGGATATTAAGCTTTTTCCAATTGTGCGAGTTCTTCTGAGAATCCTTGGGAAAGGATAGGGAATCGGTACCAAGTTTTAGGGTCAACATTGAATTGATCCAAATGAAAGGAAGGAGCGAGTCTTTCCCGCTTCCACTGATTCCTTGCCCAAAGTTGAAAGAATTTTTTTACATAACCTTTCAATTCTTCTGGATTCAGATCCAGTTCTTCTTTTAAGAGCCAATAAATGTCCATAGGGGATCGTCTATCCCGAATCGCTAGTTTTTCAATTTCCACAATCAGCGAATAGGGCATCAGGTCCTTCTCATCCGTTTGTCTTCGTTCACTTGGTCGAAGTTCGGCAGTAGGCTGAAGGGAGTTGACTTTTTTAAGTCCCGGCCTATTGAGGTTTTTCTCTGCCCATCTTAACCAATGGAGGACGAAATATTTATCTACAGCTGCAATGGGCGAAATACTACCACTCGTATCTCCATCCATTGTCGTATAGCCTACATCGCCTTCCGAACGGTTGGAAGTAGCTAAAAGCAGTGCATTGTTGATATTAGCTAGCATCCAAATAATCGGAGAACGTGCTCGTGCCTGAATGTTTTGCAAGGTAATATCATCCTTTTCCCAAGTCAGCTTCCTTCCCAAGGCATTTTCGATTTTGGTGGTGTAGGACGAAACCTCCTCATCAATAGTCCAGTGGTAAAACTTAGCCCCAAGACTTTCAGCCAAGGATTGAGCGCTTTCAAAAGTGTCCTTGGATGAATTGGAAGTACCTTGGTAAGCCGTGGTTAGAAGTTCATTTACAAGCAGTTTTTCAGGATCTGCTGAAAAATTTTCCCACTCTCTTAAGCCAATTTTTTGACAGAATGCTTGTAATCCCAGCTCTTCAAGACCTCTGCGCACCATTTCAGCAACCAATACGGCAATAGTCGAGGAATCTGCTCCACCGGAAAGTGAAAGTACAAATCCTTTGCTTTTACTTTTTCTTAGGTAATCAAAAAGACCCAGAGCAGAAGCTTGAGCAAACTCCCACTCCTTGGGATGAATTTCTGCAATTTCTTGCTCCTCATCCTGGTAGTCGAAGGTCATGACCTGATAGTCTTGAAATGAAAGAAGTTGATTTCGAAAAAGAATTTTTCCCGACTTAGCGAAAAGCGCCTCTCCATCAAAAATCATCCTTCCTGACTCATTTCCAAGGAGATTCACATAGGCATAGAAGCAGTCAAAAATCTTCGAGCTCTCTTCGATTAATTGCTTGCGCTCAAGGGTTTTACCCATGGCAAAGTGACTGGCACTGGGACTGATGATCAAATCTACTTTTCGATCACAAAGTCTATAGCCTGGTCTTTCTTTTCCTCTCCAGGCATCTTCACAGATCTCAAATCCGTAATGAATTCCTTCCTTTTCGAAGGTGATATCACCAAAGGGGATTTTCTCTCCAAAGAAACCAACTTCGATCTGTTCATTGGCTTTCCATGGAGTAAACCAGCGGAATTCATAGTGAACACCGTCGATTGCCATAAACTGCTTGGCAACAAAGCCTTTCAATTCACCATCTTCTAGCAAGGCCATGGTATTGTAGACCTTGTCTTGGATTCGGTAGGGGAGACCTACTGCGATCGTTACACCTTGGCTATGAGGTAGCAGCAATTGGACTTGGTCTAAAGCTTTTGCAGGGTACCAATAGCTGAGGAATAGATCCTCTGAGCCATAACCAGTAATACAGAGCTCAGGAAAAAAAATAAGTCTTGCACCTTCTTTCTTTGCTTGGTCGGTTGCAGCAATGATTCGCTGGAGATTTCCCGTCCAGTCTAGCGGTGTCTGATTGACTGTGGCAAGTGCTAATTTCATACTGATTGAAGGGGAATTCTAATGGGGGATTTTTAATTGTTCGCAGGCAATTTTGGAGGCCTCCTGTTCTGCTTTCTTTTTAGTAGGGCCTTTTCCAACGGCTATGTCTCGATTTTCTATTCTCAAAGCTACAACAAACTCTTTGTACCGCTGGTTGCCATTGATTTCAATTATCTTAAAATCCACTTCCTTATTTTCCTTTTGAGTCCACTCGATGATTTTTGATTTGTAATTGGAGGTGGTTGCGATCATCCCTTGGATATCAAAGTGAAGGAGGATGCGCTGCAGGATAAAATTCTTGGTGAAAGCATGACCCTTGTCCAAATAAATGGCTCCGATCATCGCTTCCAAAATATCCCCATAGAGAGATTTATTTGCAGTAAAGGGTCTATCCTCAATATACTCCCAGAGCATATTTTTGATACCGATTTTGATTCCGGTCTGGTTGAGGCTTTCTCGATTGACAAGCTTGGATCGAGTTTCGGTGAGGAATCCCTCATCCCGTAAGGGGTATTTTTGGAAAAGGTATTCGGCAATGACTGAACCGAGAACGGCATCACCTAAAAACTCTAAGCGCTCATTGCTTACTCGATAGCCTTGTGGGCTTTCTTCCCCCAAAGCCGCCGGAGTCAAGGCCAGCTGATAGAGGGAAATATTAAAAGGCTTGCCTCCAGTCATCATTTTGATGGAGGAGGCAAGCCTTTTGTCTTTTTTACTCAGAAATAAGTTTTGAATTCCCAGACGCTTCAGCAAATTCAACTGGTAATCAGTTTATTTTCTTAAAGATGACAGAACAATTGTGTCCGCCAAAACCGAAGGTATTACTCAAAGCGACATTTACATCACGCTTTTGAGCCTGATTAAATGTCAAATTAAGTTTGGGATCAAGGGTTTCATCATCCGTGAAATGGTTGATCGTCGGAGGAATAATCCCATGTTTGATAGCCATGATAGAGGCAATTGCTTCGATAGCTCCAGCAGCTCCCAATAAGTGACCAGTCATGGACTTGGTACTGGAGATATTGAGCTTGTAAGCGTGTTCTCCGAATACTTTTTGGATTGCTTTGGTTTCACTCACATCACCCAGCGGAGTGGAGGTTCCATGCACATTGATATAATCAATATCCGCAGGACTCAGATTGGCATCCTTCAATGCAGATTCCATCACCTCGCTAGCTCCTAATCCCTCAGGATGTGGAGCGGTAATATGATTTGCATCTGCTGACATTCCACCACCGACTAGCTCTGCATAGATTTTGGCACCTCTCGCTACTGCATGCTCATACTCTTCAAGAATAAGAGCTCCGGCACCTTCACCCAACACAAAACCATCTCTATCCTTATCAAAAGGTCTAGAAGCTGTTTCAGGTGAATCGTTTCTTTGCGACAATGCTTTCATCGCATTGAATCCACCGATTCCTGCTTCGGTTACAGCAGCTTCAGAGCCACCTGATATGAAAATATCAGCTTTGCCCATTCGGATGTAATTAAATGCATCGATTAGCGCATTAGTGGCAGAAGCACATGCCGAAACGGTGACGAAGTTAGGGCCTCTAAATCCATATTTGATGGAAATAAAACCTGCACTGATATCAGCAATCATCTTAGGAATAAAGAAAGGATTGAATCTAGGCGTTCCATCTCCTAAAGCGAAGCTAGTAACCTCGTCTTGGAATGTACGCAATCCACCGATTCCAGATCCCCAAATAACCCCTGCACGTGCTTTGTCAATTTTGTCCAAATCCAATCCTGAGTCAGCCATCGCCTCATCTACGGAGATCATGGCATACTGCGTGAAAGGATCCATTTTCCTTGCCTCTTTTCTGTCGATAAAATTATCTACATCGAGATTTTTGATTTCGCAGGCAAATTGGGTTTTGAAAAGTGATGCGTCGAATTTGGTAATAGGTGCAGCGCCACTTACGCCCGCTGTCAATCCCTTCCAAAATTCTTCGGAAGTATTGCCAATGGGAGTGATGGCGCCTATACCCGTTACTACAACTCGTTTCAAATTCATAAAATGAATGAAAGAATGATTATTTTACGTTAGCCTCAAGGTAAGAGACAGCTTGACCTACAGTGCCAATTTGCTCAGCTTGGTCGTCTGGAATAGAGATGTTGAATTCTTTTTCGAATTCCATGATCAGTTCTACAGTGTCAAGAGAGTCAGCTCCCAAATCATTGGTGAAGCTCGCTTCCATAGTCACTTCAGATTCTTCTACGCCAAGTTTGTCTACGATGATGGCTTTTACTTTTTGTGCAATTTCAGACATTTTGTGATCAGTTTAGTTAATAACACTCCGCAAAGAAATATATTTAAAAGCGAATAGGCAAAGAAAAGGTCTAAGTAAATTTTTTACCAACTTTGTTACTCAACACAGAAATTTAATTAAAATCTTCAAATTTCAGGGTCAATATTCCTAGTATTTGAGGATTTTTCAATCTTTGTCGAAGAAGCTAGCCTTTTGATTGGTTTGTTGTTAGCCCTTTTTTCAAGGGCTTATTTTCCCAAAAAAAATCTGAAAGAGGTGCTGCTTCATTTTTCGTCATTTTTTTATTTCTAACTTTGAGCTAAGTCTTGCCAAGCCTAAATGAAGAAAGTCAGATTAGAAATTGAGCATACCTATGATTTTGAGCTTTTGGGTATTGTATCTCCTGTCAAGGACTACAAAATGGCCTGGCTGATTAATCGTGCGCTCCAATTAGATCTGACGCGGGAGGATGATATCGAATTGGAGTTTTTGTCTGCTCCCAATCTGAAAATTAGCCAATATTTCCTTTCTTTACCTCATGGATTTATTCAGCTTCTGAAAAACAAGGCAATCACCTCAGAAAGAAATGTATCTTACTTAATCCCCGAACTAAGGACCATGGATTATTTTCTATTGGTACAAGATGAAACAGAGCTACTTGACGCTCAAATTTTTGTTTCCAATCTCCGGCAGATTCCTTATGTACAAAATGTCATGAAGCTTGATATCTCGAAATTAAAATCAAAAGAAAACCTATTAACCTATTAATAATGAATCAATTCAACAAGACTAAAATTCTTGCTACCATTGGACCTGCTTCCAATAATTATGAAACGATCAAAAGCTTAGCAGCTGCTGGGGCCAATGTATTTCGGCTTAACTTTTCCCACGGTAGTCATGCTATCCATAAAGAGGTAATTGAAATTATCCGAAGAATCAATAAAGAAGAAAATCTACACCTTGGTATTTTACAGGATCTTCAAGGTCCAAAAATCCGAGTGGGAGAAGTAGAGAATAACGGAGTTGAAATTGTTCCAGGGGATAAAATCACGATTACCAATGACCCTGTGGTGGGAAATGCTTCCTTGGTATCTACGGTTTATCAAAACCTGCCTAACGATGTGGTTTCTGGTGATCGTATTTTGATTGACGATGGTAATCTGGAGCTGATCGTAGAGGATACCGATGGTAAAAATGTAAACTGCACGGTAGTTCACGGTGGTATTTTAAAGTCCAGAAAGGGAATTAACCTACCCAATACGAAAGTGTCTGCCCCTTCTCTTACCGAAAAGGATCTGGAAGATTTAGTTTTTGGTTTGGAGCAAGAGGTAGATTGGATTGCGCTATCTTTTGTCAGATCAGCAGATGATATCACGGATTTGCGAGAGCGAATCCAAAAAGCAGGAAAAGTCTGCAGGATTGTGGCAAAAATCGAGAAACCGGAGGCTTTGGACAATATCGATGATATCATCGAAGCGACAGATGCCATCATGGTAGCTAGGGGAGACCTAGGGGTGGAAGTGCCTCAGGAAATCGTCCCTTTATGGCAAAAGAAAATGGTCGAGAAATGTAAGCTTGCTTGCAAGCCAGTCATCATCGCCACTCAGATGATGGAAAGTATGATCTCGAATCCACGACCTACCCGGGCAGAAACCAATGATGTGGCGAATGCGGTTCTTGATGGTGCAGATGCGGTGATGCTTTCTGCCGAAACAGCCTCAGGGAAATATCCTGTGAATGCTGTAAAGGCTATGTCTAGCATTATCAAGTATCTAGAAGATAACTCAGATATTTACCACAACCTCTACAAAATCCCAGAAAGTGCACCGACTTTCTTGAGCAATAACCTCATCCTGATGGCTTCCAGACTTTCAAGAAACGTCAAGGCAAAAGCTATCGTGGGGATTACTTCTTCAGGTTTTACAGCTTTCCGAATTTCATCTCATCGTCCAAAGGCAAGTATTTTTGTTTTCACCAGAAACCAAAAATTGATTACTCAAATGTCTTTGGTATGGGGAGTGCGGGCTTATTACTATGAGAATCAAATTTCCACAGACGCTACATTCGAAGATATCGAGAATACCCTGAAGCGTGATGACCATGTAAATTCTGGTGATATCATTATCAATACTGCCAGTATGCCACTCAAAGCCAAAGGCAAGACCAACATGCTCAAAATTCATATTGTGAATTAAGAAGTAGAGACTGATCTGAGTTTAAAACTGCATTTCAACCTCCAATTATTGGATTTAGAATTAAAAGCCCTCCGGGGCTTTTTTCAATTCAGGGTGAAAATCTTACAGTTCACAGTGAAAAATCTACAGTTCGCGATTATTCAGAAATCAATTCGTGTCTATACAGAGTTTTGAAAGCAAACTAACCATAACATGCTATGACAAAACTCTTAAAGTACCTTTTAGTCGGGGTCGTCTTTTTTTCATTCGTCGCTTGTGAGAATGAAGACTATCAAGGCCCTTTACCTTATCCCACGCTCATAGAAGCAGCTGAGGATGCTGGTTTGACCACTCTTGTGACATCCATTCGGGCTATTCCCGGCTTGGAAGCGACTTTGCAAGCGCAAAGCGCAATTACTGTTTTCGCCCCAACCAACGATGCCTTTGCGAATGCTTTGACTGAGTTTGGAGCGACAGATTTGAATGATTTGGTAGAAAAAATCGGAGGTCCAATGAATCTTGAAACCATCCTTGGTTTTCACGTTGTACCAAACACAATTTTCTCAGACCAACTTAATGAGACTAATGTAGTGACCACTTTAGCTGGTCAGCAATTAGTAGTAAACCGCGCTCCAGGTATCGTAACTGTAATCGATGCTGCTGGAAATACTGCGCGAGTAGTACAGGCTGATGTGGAAATCGAAAACGGAGTTGTCCATGTGATTGACCGTGTTTTGATTCCTTCTATTGAATTGCCTGCTCCTAATTTGGTAGAAGCAGCTACTGAGGCTGGTCTTACTACCTTACTAGATGCGGTGACTGCAGTTGACGGATTGGCAAATACTCTGCTTTCAGCTGGAGCTATTACTGTTTTTGCTCCAACGAATGAAGCTTTTGCTGCTGCTTTGGAGGTTTTCAATGCTGCTGACTTGAATGAGTTGGTATTGAAAATTGGAGGTATCGAAAACTTAGAAACTGTACTTGGATTCCATGTAGTGCCTGCAGTATCCTTTTCTGGCGATCTACAGCCTACCAATACTTTCACAACCGTATCCGGACAAGAAATCACCGTTGAAGTTGCTGGTGGAACTGTGACTGTTATCGATCAACTAGGACGTACAGCTCAAGTGGTTGCAGCAGATATCGAAATTGCAAATGGTGTAGTCCATGTAATTAACGGTGTGATGCTTCCTGATTTGATGCTTCCAAATGTGGTAGAAGCTGCACAAAGTGCTGGATTGACCACGCTGATTGATGCTGTTACTGCTGCCGATCTTGGTGGAGCCTTGTTAGGAGCAGAAGCAATGACTGTTTTTGCGCCAACCAATGATGCTTTTGCAGCTGCTTTGGCTGCTTATGATGCAGAGAATTTAGACCAATTGGTTGCTAAAATCGGAGGAATCGAAAATCTCCAGACTATTTTGGGTTTCCACGTAGTACCTGCAGTAGCTTTCTCTACAGATCTAGAAGCTACCAATACATTCACGACTCTAGCTGGTCAGGAATTGACAGTAGAAGCTAGTGAAAGCGGAGTGACTGTGACAGATGCTTTGGGTAACACAGCAAATGTAGTAGTCGCAGACGTAGCCATTGAAAATGGAGTTGTTCATGTGATCGACGGAGTGCTTTTACCTGAGTTCTCGCTTCCAAACGTAGTAGAAGCAGCTACAGCAGCTGGTTTGACTGTTCTTTTGGATGCAGTTACTGCTGCTAACCTTGGCCAAACACTTCTTGATGCTGAAGCTATCACCGTATTTGCTCCTACCAATCAAGCTTTCCTTGATCTTTTGGCTGCATTGAACCTAGGTTCTCTACAGGAATTGGTCGCTGCTGTTGGAATTGAAGAAGTGACACGAATCCTTGGTTTCCATGTAGTGCCTGCAACAGCATTCTCTTTTGATTTGGCTGAAGGTGCACAAACAGTACCTACTTTGGCAGGTGAGGACTTGACAGTTACCCGTACTGGATCCAATGTGACTGTGACTGATGCCAGAGGAAACACTTTTAATGTAGTAGCTGCTGACGTAGCAATCGAAAATGGTGTAGTTCACGTAATCGACGGAGTGGTATTGCCTACTGCGAATGAGCCAGATGTGCCGAATATTGTCGAGGCTGCAGAAGCTGCAGGCCTTACTGTTCTTTTGGACGCTGTTACCGCTGCCGGTCTTGGTCAAACATTACTTGATGCTGAAGCAATCACAGTATTTGCACCTACCAATGATGCTTTTGTAAATCTTCTTGGAGCATTAGGCCTAGGGTCTCTTCAGGAATTGGTTGATGCCGTAGGTATCGAAGAACTTCAAAGAATCCTTGGATTCCATGTTGTGCCTTCTGTTGCTTTCTCCACAGATTTGACAGAAGGAGCTCAGACCGTTCCTACACTTGCAGGAGAGGATTTGACTGTTACTCGTAATGGAAATGCAGTTACAGTAACCGATGCAAGAGGGAATACCTATAATGTGGCTGTAGCAGATGTTGAGATCGAAAATGGAGTAGTCCATGTCATTGACGGTGTGTTATTGCCTGAAGAAAATCTTCCAAATGTAGTTGAAGCTGCTACAGATGCTGGTTTGACAGTCTTACTAGATGCGGTGACTGCTGCTGGACTAGGTCAAACTTTGCTTGATGCAGAAGCTATCACTGTATTCGCTCCTACCAATGATGCCTTTGTAGATCTTTTGGGTACCCTTGGAGTGGCAGATCTTGATGAATTGGTTGATGCAATCGGTTTGGAAGGATTACAAAAAGTACTTGGCTTCCACGTGGTTCCTACAGTTGCATTTTCCACTGACCTTGCAGAAGGTTCTCAGACGGTGCCTTCACTTGCTGGAGAGGACTTGACTGTGACTAGAACTGGAGCGAATGTAACCGTGACAGATGCAGAAGGAAATACCTACAATGTAGTAGTAGCTGACGTCGCGATTGAAAATGGCGTAGTCCATGTCATCAACGGAGTATTATTACCGACACTTTAAGAGAATTATTTAACCACCATATAGCAGGGGTAGGGCATTGCCCCACCCTTGCTTTTCATTCATTTATCATTTCAGGGGAAGAAATCAGCGGGCATGTTTAGCCATAGATATAAATTCATTTATCCGGGACTTTTGGGATTGTATTCCTTTTTCAATATTCTCATATTGGATGGGGATAGATTATTTCAAGCTGCTCTTCCTAAAAATCAACTTTTTCCCCTAATCATCATTCTGTCTTACCTCGTTTGGTTTGCCAATTATTTCATCGAAAAAAATACCCTTCCACTTTTCAAAAAAGTCCATCCTTTAGCAGTTCAATTTTTGTCCAGCTTCGTTTTGATCTCCGGACTAGCTCTGATTTCTGTAAAATCAACCGGATTAATCTTTGGAGGTCCTTTTGACCTGACCAAACAAAACTTCCTCTTGACCTTGGGATTTCTCTTCAGAGTAAATCTCTTCCTCAATTGTGTCAATGCGATCTATTATTTCAATAAAAAATTCAGTGAGAAAAACCTGGAGGCTGAAAAGCTTAAGCTTTTGAGCGCCGAGGCAAGATTGGAATCACTCAATACACAACTTAACCCTCACTTTTTCTTTAATAATCTCAGTGCTTTGTCAGTACTGATTCATGAAAACATTCAAGTGGCTGATAGCTACTTGCAAAAGCTAAGTTCTATCTATCGCTACATGCTCAATAACAAGGTAAATGAACTCATCACCTTGAAAGAGGAGCTTAAATTTTTATATGATTACATGGATTTGCTTTCTATTCGATTTGATCAATCGCTTTCCTTTAAAGTGGAAATTGAAGAGGAAAGTAAATCGAAACTTATTCCACCTGCAGTACTTCAATTACTGGTAGAGAATGCTGTCAAGCACAATTACTTTACAGAGACAGAACCGCTACAGGTTGAAATATACACCAAGGGTGACTATCTTATAGTGAGTAATCCCAAGCAGCCAAAAATGGCGGTAGAAGAATCCACCGGAATAGGTCTTCAAAACATTTCTGAAAGATATAGGTTTTTAGATCATTCCATCGAGATTCTTGATGGGGAAAAGATTTTTGAAGTTAAACTCCCTTTGATAGGAAGCTATGAGAATACTGTTAGTCGAAGATGAACCCCTCGCCCAGAAGCGAATCAAATCCATCGTTTCTCAAAATTTTTCTGATTGGAAAGTCATCGATTCTGTTCAAAGTGTCCGCGAGTTTAGGTCCAAATTGGAAAATATTTCCAATTATGATTTGATCCTGTGCGACATACATTTGGCAGATGGGTTGAGTTTCAAAGCCTTTGCCGGGATGGCTGATTTGAAAATTCCCGTAATTTTCATAACGGCTTATGATGAATACGCACTTCAGTCTTTTGACCATAATTGCTTGGATTATGTACTCAAGCCAATAGATGAACAGAGGTTGGTGAAAGCTCTTCAAAAGGCTCAGAAATTCAATCCAAATTCTAAAACACCATCACTGGATCAGAGCTTTATTAATAACATCGTAAAGCATTATACATCAAAAAGTTATAAGAAGAGGTTTTTAACTAAACTGGGTAATAAATTTGTCTTTATTCCGGTTGAAAATGTGGCTTATTTCTATGCAGAAGAAGGCTTGACCTACTTGGTAGAAATTGGTTCTTCAGTGAGATATGTAATCGATCATTCCCTCAGTGAATTGGAGTCCGACTTGCTAGATCCGTTAAAGTTTTATAGAATTAATCGTTCAATGATTATTCATTTAGATGGTTTGGTCGAAATCAAGCCTTATCTTAACGGGCGATTAGCCCTTGCCATGAACGCCAAATCAGAAGATGCCTTGGTAGTGGCAAGAGAGCGTGTAAACGAATTCAAAAGCTGGATTAATCAATAGTATGAGTCGGTTTTTTATTGCAGTGACTTTTTTGGGCATATTGTCCATGTCAAATTCTTGGGCTCAAAGTAGCTCCCAACAGGCCAATTTGGACTCCTTGAGAAGGTCTATTGTCCAGATGGATCAAGAGTTATATGAGGTCCAACTCAACCTTCATAATTCCAAAAAGCAGTTAAAGACAGGGATTTTTATTGCCACTATTGGGTACACGGTAACTATCATCGGCGGTCAGCTTTTAGGCAGTAATCCAGATGCAGGGAAAGCTCTTTTGTATGTGGGTGGGGCTACTGGGATAGTTGGTACAGTGGTCCTTGTCAATGGCTTCAATAAAATTTCTCTTCGCGCTCCTGATCCACCACGAATCAGTCCTTGATATCCCCCGAAATTTCTTGATTTGGGCCCTCAGGCTTCACCAAAAGGGTTTTTTCTCTGTCCACCATGACCGAACCTGGAGCAGAGCCTTTGATCTTTCTCACATATTTAGCTTCTGTGTAAATCACAGGAGCGAGACTTTCATTCTTCAATTTGGAATAGTACGCTGCCAGCGATGCAGCGCGCTCCAAAACGGCATTTGCTATCTTGTTTCCTGCAGGATTTCGGATGATGGTATGCGACCCTGGAGCCTGCCTTGCATGTAGCCAAATATCATTTTTATGTACAAACCTTCGTAGCATCTCATCATTGTCCTTGGATGATTTTCCAACCCAAACTTCCAAACCATAAATATTGAATTGTCTGAAAGGCAGATTTTCTTGATTTTTAGCGTCTTTGATTTCAGATTTATGATTCTTTTTAAACTCTTTCAGGTCTCGAAACCCATCCATCAGTTCCACCTGCTCTGCCAAGTGTTGCAATTCCGATAGCCTTTTCTCTTTGGAATCAATCGCCTCCTCCAATTGCTTCCATTCGATCTCTCGGTTTTTGCTTTTTCGATAAAGGTTAGCCGCTAATTCTTGTGGTTTCTGGTTTTGTTTGAGGGTAATTTTGATTTCATCCTCTGTATAAAAGTTGAAAAGATTTTTACTCAGTACTCCATCAGAAAATTCATGAAGATTAGCCATGATTACGTCTGCAATCTGTGCAGGTGGAGGTGAGTTTTGGAGTTCTTCCAATTTGGCCTTGGCTTTTTGGATGAAATTTTCCGTTCGCTTGATTTGATCAGCATAACTTTTGGCTAGCTGCTTCTTTTCTTTTTCCAAAGCCCCAATCACCAAAGCCTTATGAAAAAGCGCATTTAAAGCTTCCAAAGGGTCTGAATACTGACCAATTGCATTTTCGCTGGGAAGAAGGGTAAGGTGGACATCCTCATCCTCTTGAACCAAAGTGAAAAGCGGACTGTCTAGCATATCGATTATTTCTTGCATCTGACTCCACTTTTCCCCCAAATCTGCCTCAGGATAACCCTTTTTGAGCAGAAATGCTCTTGGGATTTTGCCCAAGGTGGGGAGAAATTTAGAAGCACTGCCGCTAAGCGCTTCAAATTGAGACTGACTGAGATCAAGGGATTTTTCGAGCTCTCTCCAATTCAAGGATTTATCTTCCAAAAGTGCATTTCGGAATACTCGGATTGGGAATTCCTTATTGGGTTCGTAGAGCAGAATATTGCTTCGGTTTCCATGGAGTTTGAGTAGCAAAATCATACCTGATTCCATTTCGAAATAGAATGCTCTTTCGAAACTCAATACCTGACAGGACTTTATTTTTTCACCAATCAGTTCAGGGAAAAGATCAATGGAATTTCGTTTGGCCCGCTGAAAGTTTTCAGGGAAAGAATAGAAGATCTGCGGAGGAAGAAAGTGTGCACGCAAAAACCGCGTCTCCTCTTCTTTTTTCCATTCGATGACAAGCTCATCTTTGTTTTGCGAAAAGCAGGCCACTGCCACAAAACCTTGCATTGTTTCCTGAAGCCGAGGACAGAGGAAGCGAAGAAAATGATAATTTAAATGCATCAAGGCAAAGATAGCATCAATCCATCATAAGCTAGATGAATGCCCTCTGGTAGCTCACTTTCTACCTCCCGGTGAAGTCCCAACTTGTGGGAAATATGAGTGAAATAAGTTTGCTCAGCTCCCAGCATTTGTGCCATTTCGATGGCTTCTTCCAGTGTGAAGTGGGAGAGGTGGGGAGTTTTTTGAAGAGCGTTTAAAACCAAGATTTTTGATCCTTTGATTTTCTCTTTGGATTCTTCAGAGATGTAGTTAGCATCGGTAATGTAGGTGAAGTCACCCACCCGAAAACCCAAAACCGGCAATTTATGATGCATCACGGGAATAGGATTGATGGAAATCCCTTCCACTTCAAATGGCTCTTCGTCAATTTCAATGGGCAAAACCTGAGGCACTCCAGGGTATTTTTTCTCCGAAAAAACATAGGAATACTCCTGACGAATCTGATTGAGTACTTGACTTCGACCATAGATTGGCATGTCTTTCTTTTGGCGAAAATTAAAAGGTCGGATATCGTCTAGTCCAGCTGTGTGATCCTTGTGCTCGTGGGTATAGATGACTGCATCAAGTTGGTGTATCTCGGCTCGAAGCATTTGCATCCGAAAGTCGGGTCCCGTATCAATCACGAGGCTTTTGCCTTCTGTCTCAATGTGAACAGAACATCGAAATCGTTTATCTCTGAAATCTACCGACCGGCAGACCTCGCAGTCACAGCCAATGACTGGAACTCCCTGTGAGGTACCGGTACCTAAAAATCGAATATTCAAAATTTCAGTTGGGTTTGTTGTAGTTCCTTTAGGAAGTCCTGAACAGATTTTTCCTTAAAATCTTGAGGGTTAAACTGCAATTCGCCAAGGATATCTACCAATGCATTGATTTTACCTTCCAGGGGAAAGTATTTGTTCACAATCACAATTTTGGTGTCTTTCAGGATGCAATATCCTGACTTGAAACTTCCCTTCTCGTATCGTAGAATATACTCCGAGGAAGCGAATAAGTTTTCAAGTTTGTCCAAAAAATGCCTTGTGTACTTGATTGCCATTTAACTCAGGAATTTTTTGACGGTGGCCAAAAGGCGGTCGTAATCAAGAGGCTTCTGAAGAAAATCATCAAAGCCTGCCTTTCGGAATTCATCGTGGGTCATGTTATGGATATTACCGCTGATGGCAATGATGGGGACTTTTGCCTTCTTTTCGTCGGTCATTTTACGGATTTCCTTGGTACAGGCAATTCCATCTAAGACAGGCATGCTGATATCCATCAGAATCAAATCAAAGTCTTCTTTCTCAAACTTTTCCAAAACTTGTTTGCCATTTTTGGCAGCAGTCATTTCGTAGTTTTCGAATGCAAGTACACTTTTGGTAAGATTGATGATAATAGAACTGTCTTCACCGACTAATATTCTTTTTGTTTCGCTCATGAGTTAAAAATAGTTTCTTCTGATAAATATTTACTAAATCTGATGATTTCTTTCTCCATTTCAGCCAATGATTTATCAAGGGAGGAAATTTGATTTTGTCGGCTTTCTTTTTCCGCTTTTGCGGCAGCTATGTACACTCGATTGATTCCGAGTGTGCCGGCATTTCCCTTGATGATGTGGCAGTGTTTGCTGACTTCCTCGTATAGCCCATCTGCAAAATCTCTATTTATAGCTGGAAGGAGTTGATCAGCTTCCTCCATGAAGTCACGGTAGATTTGCTGTATAGTTTCTGGTTTATTGTATTTACTTAGTTGATTGAATATTTTCTTGTCCAATATCAAGTCATCTACATCCAGAGGGCTTTTGGCTTTGGATACCTTTGGCTTTTCCCCGTTGATGGTTTTTTGGATTTGCAGGATGAATTCTTTTGGGCGAATGGGCTTGGTAATAAAGCCATCAAAGCCTTGACTCAAAAAGGAATCCCGTTCACTTTCATCCGCAAAAGCTGTTACCGCAATGACGGGACTGAGACTCAGATTTTTTTCTCTAATTCTTTTTAGGGCAGTGATACCATCGATTTCTGGCATCTGTATATCCATCAGGATCAAATCAAAATCCCTTTTTTCTAATTTTTCGATGGCCTCACGTCCGTTGAGAGCACTTTCAAACTCCCAGATTTGACCGATCAGATTTTCGAAAAACTTTCGGTTCAGATCGTTATCCTCTACGATTAGTATGCTTTTGCTTTTCATTCTATAAGTTTGGACTTTTGAAAGTAAATCAAAATTCCTGATCCATTGTCCGAAAATCCGACCCTGATTTTGATAGTTGGTCCTACTGCTGTGGGCAAAACAGATTTGTGTCTAAAACTAGCCAAAAATTTTAATACAGAAATCATATCCTGCGACAGCAGACAGTTTTATAGGGAACTATCCATTGGAACAGCGAAACCTACTTCCCTTGAATTAGCGGAGGTAAAACACCATTTAATCGATTCTGTTTCAATCTCAGAAGACTATGATGTCAAAAAATTCGAAAGCGATGCCTTGCGAATTTTAGAGGATCTCTTTTCGGAGAAATCTCTTGTCATCATGACCGGAGGTTCGGGGCTTTTTGCAAAAGCTATCACCGATGGCTTAGATGATATGCCGGATATTCCGGATTCCTTCCGAAAGATGGTGATTCGGGACTATCAAGAAAATGGTCTGGAATTTCTGCAAGAAGAACTCAAGAACACGGATCCAGAATATTTCAGCCAAGTGGATATTCAGAATCCACAGCGATTGATGCGCGCTTTGGAGGTGATTCGAGGGACAGGAAAACCTTTTAGCTCTTTCAGGAAACGAAAAAAAGTGGAAAGGCCTTTTCGAATTTTAAAAATCGCACTTGAGCGAGATCGTGAAGAGCTCTATCAAAGGATCGATCAACGAATGGATCAAATGATAGTCAATGGACTTTTTGAGGAGGCGAAGCAGTTTTTCGAACAGCGTCATCTGAATGCTCTTCAAACTGTAGGCTATCAAGAAATATTCGGATACCTGGAAGGAAAGTATGATCGGGAAGAAGCTATCCGGTTACTGAAACGTAATTCAAGACGCTACGCCAAAAGACAGCTGACCTGGTTTCGAAAAGAGTCTGATTATCAGTGGTTTCACCCAGATTATTTTGAGCAAATTCTCAAGTGGATCAATATCAAATTGGCCGAAAGCCACTGATTTTGGCGACCCAATTGTAAGGAGCTTTTTTGATCAGTTTGTTGTATTGCGATCGATTAACTTTCATGTCTCTAAGCAGCTCTAATACCTCTTTTTTGGTTTTAGGACTCAATTCAAGCCCAGAGATTTGCTTTAGAATCTGCTCGCTGCTAGTCAACTCTTCAGATTTCCCCTTCAACTCAGGGAGCTTTTCCCCAAGATTGAAAAACAGTTCTTTTTCAAGTGCTATTTTCCGCTGAAAGGTATTTCTTACGGTGAGAAAAAACAGGAGGCAAGCACCTCCAAGGGTAAGGAAAATCGGGATAAAGCCCATATTAGATACTTAAGTACTCAATTAATTTCAGGTGATCTTGGATCAGGGGTTTTTCTTTTCCGATGCAGTCTCCGAAAGGTGTATATACGACCTCTTGATTCATGATGCCAGCCATACAGGCAAACTTGCCTTCAAGCAATCCTTCCACCGCTGCCATTCCACATCTTGAAGCTAAAACCCGATCTCGGGCCGTAGGGTTTCCGCCACGCTGAATATGACCCAAAGTAGTCACTTTAAACTCCTTCTTCTTGTCTTTGATTTTCTCCTTGACCTTATTCATGATTACCTCAGCACTGCCTTCATCGTCTCCTTCAGCCACTACGATAATGCTTGAAGTTTTGGTTTTTCGGAGATTTTTAAGGGATTTGACCACAGCGTCAAGGTCTGTGGCGGTTTCTGGCACCATGACAAATTCGGCACCGCTTCCAATTCCTGACTCTACTGCGATAAAGCCCGCATCACGCCCCATTACTTCAATGAAAAATATCCTGTCATGTGCCGCTGCCGTATCCCTGATTTTATCAATAGCATCCAAAGCAGTATTCACCGCTGTATCAAAACCTATCGTATAGTCGGTGCCATAGATATCATTATCAATGGTCCCGGGACAGCCAACTACCGGAATGCCAAATTCCTCATGAAAAATCTTTGCTCCTGTGAAGGTTCCATCACCTCCGATAGCTACCAAACCTTCAATTCCGTGAGCTTTAAGATTTTCATAGGCCTTTTTTCTGCCCTCAGGAGTTCGAAACTCAGTTGAGCGAGCAGACTTAAGAATAGTACCGCCTCTTTGCACAATATTACTGACGGAGTAGGTGTACATCCGTTTGATATCATTCTCAATCATACCTTCATAGCCTCTGTAGATTCCGTAAACTTCAAGGCCTTTGAAAATGGCTGTACGTACCACTGCCCGTACACAGGCATTCATGCCTGGGCTATCTCCTCCTGAGGTAAAAACTGCGATTTTTTTCATTTTAATAGGTTCTAAGCGTCGCAAAAATAGCTATTAATGGCAGAAAGAATCATTTTCTGATATGAATAAACCATAAATTTTGAAAACTTGGGGATAAATCAAAATGATAAAATGTGATGAATAAAATACAGCTTCCCAAAACTAATTTTCAAATTCCCGAAATAAGCCTAGGCTGTATGTCCCTTCCCGAAAACACAAAGGAAAGCATGGAAATCATTCATCAGGCCTTGGATTCTGGAATCAATTTGCTGGATACAGCCGATTTATATCAAAAAGGAATCAATGAATCGAATGTAGGAAAGGCCATAGCAGGAAGAAGAGATCAGGTGTTGATTTCCAGCAAGGTGGGGAATGAATGGCGTCCGGATGGATCAGGATGGGATTGGAATCCTAAGAAAGCCTATATTTTGAAAGCTGTGGATGAAAGTCTCAAACGACTTCAAACTGATTATTTGGATTTTTACCTCCTTCATGGAGGTACCATAGATGATCCTTGGGATGAAACTTTGGAAGCTTTTGAGATATTGAAAGAGAAAGGGAAAATCAGAGCTTTTGGGATTTCTTCAATTCGACCCAATGTGGTGCGGAATGTACTTAAGCAAAACCCTCCTGCACTTTTTATGACTCAATACAGTCCATTGGATAGGAGGCCTGAAGAATCGATTTTCCCAATGATAAGAGAGAGTGAATCAAGGGTTTTGGTGAGAGGTAGCTTGGCGAAAGGCATTTTATTGGATAAGCCTACAAAGGAGTATTTGAACTTTTCAGAAGCAGAGGTTGAGGAAATACGGGAGATAATCTATGGAAGTGGTTTTGATCCTCAGGCTGTTTTGCTTCGTTTTGGCTTGGAAGAGCCTGCCATTGCATCGCTCTCAGTAGGTTCTAGTTCGGTAGAGCAGGTGAGTCGCTTGGCGAAAGCCTATGAGTTAAGCCAAGAAGTTCCGAGTAGTACGATAAAGGAATTGCGTGATAGAATCCCCGTTTCAAAGTATGGAGCCCACAGATAAGGTGGAGTGCAATTCGAAATTGAGAACCTGCTTGCAGCAGGCAAGTTTATCATTCGACATTAAAACTGCCGAGCGAGAAGAAGAACTCTAGAGGAATGATTTCAGGTCAATTGAGACAAAAACGCCGTATTTCGTAAATCGCATTTCGTCTATAAAGATTCCTCTCCATCTTGCTGGCACAATTAATTGGGTTACAAATCAAAAACCATGGGCCAACGCTGGGGTGATTTTATTTATTTTTTACCCAGCATTTCGCTCATCGTTCCTCTTCTCTCATACTGGGCTGTTATAAGTCGTGTCCACCACGGCGGACTGGCACTTCAGCGCTTTTTTTCCTTGCACCGTCTCGTGGTAAACCAAAACTTCGACATTTGAAATTGAACATTCATCATTCGACATTAAATCTGCCGAGCGAGAAGAAGAACTCTAGAGGAATGATTTCAGGTCAATTGAGACAAAAACGCCGTATTTCGTAAATCGTGTTTCGTCTATAAAGATTCCTCTCCGTCTTGCTGGCACATTTAATTCGGTTACAAATCAAAAATCATGGGCCAGCGCTGGGGTTGGTAATTGTTTCTTTGACCCTGGGTTACGCTGCGCCTCGTACCTCGACTTGCTTACCCAGGGCTATTACGTATCGCGCCTTCAGCGCTTTTTTTTCCTTGCACCGTCTCGTCTTTGTGGTAAACCAAAACTTCGACATTCGAAATTGAACATTCATCATTCGACATTAAAACTGCCGAGCGAGAAGAAGAACTCTAGAGGAATGATTTGAGGTCAATTGAGACAAAAACGCCGTATTTCGTAAATCGTATTTCGTCTATAAAGATTCCTCTTCGTCTTGCTGGCACAATTAATTGGGTTACAAATCAAAAATCATGGGCCAGCGCTGGGGTAATTTTATTTCTTTTTTACCCAGCATTTCGCTCATCGTTCCTCTTCTCTCATACTGGGCTGTTATAAGTCGTGCCTTCAGCACTTTTACCAAATTCGAGACCTGATTGCAGCAGGCAACTTCGACATTCGACATTGAAAACCTGCTTGCAGCAGGCAAGTTCATCATTCGATATTAAACCGATTAGAAAAAATCTGGCGATCAAAATTTGAAAAACGGTTCAGTTGAAAAATTGAATCGTAAATCGTCGATTTAAAAACTCTTCTTTTCCGCATGATCTACCCATTCGCCTGTCAAGCTTAAATAAGCGCCCATCGCATCGGCGGTCATACAAGAGTGGACAGGAAGGATTCCCAAAAGATCTCCCACTTTCACTTGCTCCAATAATTCCTTCGAAGCTTTAATTAAGCCATGTTCCTGAGAAATACTTTTGACAATGCTGGTTTCACTTGGGATTTCCCAACCTTTTTCATTCAGAAGCACCACTTCTCCAAAGATCTTTTGACCATCTTCTCTTTGTAAAAAATCTTTCGCTAAATGAACACCTCCTCCATGGACTAGAATCTCATTTCTCTCAGGAATAATATCTACCACAGGAACCGCAAGCGCAACGGCAATATCTGATTTTTCGCAGCTTTTTAAGTCTGCTTGCATTAAATCATAAAAGACGAAATTTCCCGGACCCATCTCATCGATATCTCCAAAATCATGTGCCACAGCACAGCCGGGAGTATCCCCGATTCGGGTTTTTAAACTTTCAAATTGAGCCTGATATTTAGATTTGAGCATGGCTAATGCCTGCCGGGTCTCATGATAGATTCCCTCCTTGTCTGGCATGTAATAGGTATGCCCGGGATGTATGTAGAAGCCAATAAAATTCAATTTATCAGACCCTGCTGCAATCCGAAGAATTTCGTCAATTTTCCCAAAATCACTCATGTGAACCCCCGTTCTACCATATCCAGCATCTATTTCAATCATAAATCCGATGGAGTTTTTAAGTTCTTCGGCTAATTTGGAGATGGTGAAGGTATTGACGATCTGAACAGAAATGGACTGGCTTTCTGTGATTTTATTCAGCCTTGGTATTTCTCTAACATTGAAGGGGAAGGCAATGTGGATATTTTCCCAACCTTGATTGCTCATGTAGGCAGCCTGCCTTATGGAAGAAGCCGTGATTTGCCGAATGCCGTAATCTTTTGCCCACTTGCCAATAGTCCTTGACTGGGCAGTTTTCCAATGGGGAATCAGTTTCATTTGGTGGAGAGATGCTTTATCCGCCATTTTTTTAATATTGGCACGGCAGATTTTTTCATCAATCAAAAGAGTAGGAGAGGAAATCAAAGATCGGTAGTCCATGGGTGTTGGGTTTTTATGATTGTTCAAAGGTAAAATTTTGAATAGAAAAATGAAGATTTACAGAATTTTCCGAAATATCGAGTGGGTTTTTAATTCCGTCTCCGTCTTGCTGGCAATGTAGTTCGTTTTCAATTCAACGATCAAGTGCCAGCGCTGGGGTGATTTTATTTCTTTTTTACCCAGCATTTCGCTCATCGTTCCTCTTCGCTCATACTGGGCTGTTATAAGTCGTGTACACCACGGCGGACTGGCACTTCAGCACTCTACACCGATGTTTGTCCATTCTGCCTTTACTAGAACCCTTCCTATAATAGGTGTTCTACCCGAGATAGAGGTCTTTAGGGCGCGGGGGTCGTCGCAGCAGCGAGCCATGCGTAGAACCTGCGGGTGGAAGCCTGTCTGCCAGGCAGGCTTTGCTGGGACAAAGCCTTTTGGATACTTTTTGGCGAAAAAGTATCAAGATAAAACTCGCAAAAATCAACTATGACGGGTTGATCTATAAAGAGGTTATCCGTAAGACCTTCTCCGTCTTGCTGGCAAAGTAGTTCGTTTTCCATTCAAAGATCATGGGCCAGCGCTGGTGATATGGTTGGTTTCTTTACCCGGGGTTGAAACCCCGGGCTAGTATATTTCGTGCCTTCAGCACTCCTTCTTTGCTCCTTTGCAACGTTGCGGGAGAAAAATGATCAAACCTTCTAGATTGTAGTAAGGACCGAAACTTCGATGTTCATCATTCAAAACCTGCAGCAGGCAAGCTTATCATTCAACATTACCCAATAGGATTGTTTCAAATCCTAATTCTAATCATGCAACCATTTCCCTCTCCTTGAGGAGAGGGTCAGGGTGAGGTTATTGAATTGCCTACCGCCCTATTTTTCTTTGCGCTGTCTCGTCGTTGTGAGCAAACCAAAACTTCGATATTCATCAATCAAAACCTGCTTGCAGCAGGCAAGTTCATAATTCGACATTAAAACAGCCGAAAGAGAAGATGTTCATCAGAGGAATGATTTGAGGTCAATTGAGGCAGAAACGCCGTATTTCGTAAATCGTACTTCGTCAGTTCAATTCGTTTTCGTTTTGCCTGCAAAAAAGCCTATCTCGCCGAAGGCATATTTCACGAAGTGTATTTCGCTGAAATCGTATTTCACAAAGTGTATTTCACCGAAGTTATATTTCTTACTTTTCTCCTTTGCAAGAGAGATATCTTTTCCCCTTAGGGAGAGAAGAAAAAACCGCCCTTCAAATTTTCCAAGCCAAATTTCCCAATATTTACTTTATTTAGAGTTTCACCCAAATTCAAAAACATGCTCCGATCTACCTTCTTCTTAGCAGCTTTTCTTTCTTTCGTTTTTGCCTGTAAGACTCCGACTGAAATTGATAATTGGGAAGCCCAAGCGGAGCGGGTGGAGATCATTCGGGATGATTTTGGAGTGCCTCATATTTATGGAAAAAGTGATGCGGATGCGGTTTTTGGATTGCTTTATGCCCAATGTGAGGACGACTTCAGAAGGGTAGAGCGAAATTACATTTGGGCTACGGGTAGATTGGCCGAACTCGAAGGAGAGGAAGCGCTTTATTCTGATTTGAGAGCAAATCTATACATGACCGAAGCAGAGGCAAAGGCTGCCTATGAAAAGGCCCCGGATTGGTTGAAGGAACTTTGTCAGGCTTTTGCAGACGGTGTCAATTATTACCTGCACACGCATCCTGAAGTGGAACCTCAAGTTATTGAGCGCTATGAACCTTGGTTTCCTATGTACTTTTTTGAGGGTTCCATTGGAGGGGATATAGAGCAAATACCTACCTCCCGAATCAGAGCATTTTATGAAGAAAATAAGGCTTTGGCTTACTCTGACTTTGGTGATGGTTTGAATCACCCTGATCCATATGAAGAGCCCAAGGGAAGTAACGGAATTGCAATCCGTGGGGATATGACTGCCTCCGGAAATGCCATGCTGCTAATCAATCCTCATACCTCTTTTTATTTTCGACCTGAAGTTCACGTGGTAAGCGAGGAGGGATTGAATGCCTATGGTGCTGTCACTTGGGGCCAGTTTTTTGTGTATCAAGGATTTAATGAGAAAACAGGATGGATTCATACTTCCACGCGTGTGGATTTTATCGATGAGTTTAAGCAGGAGGTTGTTGAGGAAAACGGTAAATATTTTTATCAGTATGGTGATGAAAAGCGTGAACTTGAGGAAGTTCCTGTGACACTCGCTTGCAAAACCTCGGAGGGGCTCAAGACTAAGGACTTTACCATGTACCGAACTCATCAGGGTCCAATTACTCACAAACTTGGGGACAATTGGGTGGCTACCCGAATCAATTGGGACCCAGTCAATGCCCTGATTCAGAGCTATACCCGAACCAAGCTTGATAATTATGAGGAGTTTCGGGAGATGATGGATATTCGAACCAATTCTTCCAACAATACGGTCTTTGCGGATGCAGAAGGCAATATCGCTTACTTCCATGGTAATTTTATTCCCAAAAGAGACCCACAATACGATTATTCCAAACCTGTAGATGGCTCAGATCCTGCAACTGATTGGCAAGGCTTGCATACGGTAGATGAAAGCATTACAATCCTGAATCCTCCGACCAACTGGATTCAAAACTGTAATTCAACTCCATTTACGGCAGCAGGTCCATTCAGTCCAAAAGCCGAGGATTATCCTTTTTATATGGCTCCTGACCAGGAAAATTTCCGTGGCATTCATGCGGTGGATGTGTTATCAAAGGCTGAAAATCTAGATTTGGATTCCTTTATTGAATTGGCCTATGACCCGGTAATTCCTGCTTTTCAGCGTTTGATTCCAGCATTGGTGAACGCTCTTGAAAAGTATGGAAACAATACCGATCTGATGGCTGCAAAAGAGATTCTTAAGGCCTGGGATTTTAAAACCTCCAAGGAATCCGAAGCGATGACCTTGGCTCATTTTTATGGGATTAACTATCAGCGTCAATTCCGCGATTTAAATAATTTGGTAGAAAATGAAGTGCTGGAATCCCATTCTCAAGCGGATGTTCAGAAGCAGATGGTTCAAGTTTTTGAAGAGACCCTTGAGCAATTGAAAGAAGACTTTGGAACTTGGAACTTAGCCTGGGGACAAGTCAACAGGTTTCAGCGACTCAGTGGAGATATTGATCTGAAATATGATGATGACAAGCCCTTCATTCCGATTGGATTGGCTTCTGGAAGATGGGGAGCATTGGCATCCTATGGTGCCAGTCAAAAGGAGGGAACCAATGCACTTTATGGTAGCTCAGGCAACAGCTTTGTGGCTGTGGTGGAATTTGGAGAGAAAGTAAAAGCTAAAAGTATTTTGGCAGGTGGTCAGAGTTCCGATCCCGATTCTCCTCACTTTCTTGATCAAGCCCAGCGTTATGCCGATGCTAATTTTAAGGATGTAGCCTTTTATAGAGAAGAGGTAGAAAAAAGAATGGAGGAAATATATCAGCCGGGGAGGAGGAAATAGGCTTCACTTCGTTCCAGAAATTACTGTTTTTACCGTCACTGCGAGCCGCGTAGTGTAGCAGCCCGCCTCCCGGAGGGCAGGCAGTCTCGAAATTGAAAGAAATACGCCTATGGCGAAATATACTTCACTACGCTCAGCGAAATAAAGTCGGCTTCGCCTCCTGAAATACACCTTCGGTGAAATACTGGTTTTTACTACATCCGGTGATCGAGGTCCTGAATCCTATCTTGGTGCAGCCATATCTTTACCTATCTGCGTAGCTATCTTCTCTAATCTCGTCGACTTAGTCTTCTAAGATACATATCCTTTCAGTCGTCGAGATAGGCTTCATACTTTGGCTCACCATCTTACCTTTAGCTATCTTTTTATTTGCTTTTTCCGTTAGAACGGAAATATTACTTTATTAAGCATCACCAACATTTTTATGTATTCAAAGTCAACTCTTGTTCAAAATCGGTCTTTTTTAAGGTATAACTAGTGAATTTGGTGATTTAATTTTGACTGTTTTTAGGCCTTTTTTTCCTAAGTTTGCCCAATTACATCAATTAATATTTCATTCACCCTATGACTAAAAGACTGACGATCGCCGTCATTGCCTCACTTTTTCTAGGTCTTTTTTCTTGTGTATCAAACGAAAAAATTATCTACCTCCAAAACCTAGAGGGCAACGATCCCATTGCAGAAGGCGAACTCATAGAATACGAGGTGCCTGACTATCGCCTCCAATACAATGATATCATCGATGTCAATGTGCAAACGGCCCAAGATATCATTGAGTCAGGTTTCAATGGCAGGCCCCCTATGATGAACAATCAAATGGGAAATATTGCAGGGCAAACAGGAGGGGATATTTATTATATGACTGGATATACTGTTAACAAAGATGGGTCTATCCGTCTTCCGATCGTTGGAGATATTCAGGTAAAAGATTTAACCCTGGAAGAGGCAAGAGTAAAAATCGAAGAGTCACTCCGGGAATACCTGAAAAATGAATTGTATGTAAAGGTAAAGTTAGGCGGGATTCGCTATTCAGCATTAGGTGAATTTCGAAGACCTTCCAAATATGTGGTTTTGCAAGATAGAATGACCATTTTTGAGGCAATCGCCAATGCAGGAGATCTTTCGCCGATTGCAAAGCGAGACGAAATATTATTGATTCGTCAATATCCAGATGGAACCCGCTTGCATCGGGTAAACCTCATTGATAGAAACTTGATCAGCTCACCTTTTTACTTCATTCAGCCCAATGATCAGCTATATGCAGAGCCTATGAAGGTTCGTGAGATAGGTGCCGGAGAAAATGCCGCACAATCCATTTCACTCGTGATTTCGGCTATTACAGCTACTGCTTTGATTATCAACCTTATAATTGCGATCAATAGATAATGTATCCCAATTCTCCTTCCAATCCACAAACTCAGCCCAACCCTTTTCTAGCGCAGCAAGAGGATGAAATCGACTTGAAGGTATTATTATTCAACTACCTCCAATATTGGCCACTGATTGCTGTTTTCATGTTTTTGGGGGTTCTATCTGCTTTTTTGTTCAACAAATTCACCACCCCGATTTATAAGGTAGAATCTACCGTGCTGGTAGTAGATGATAAGCCAACCCTTGGAGCTGATCTCTTCGAATCAGCCGGATTGGGACTTCAAAATAAAAGTAACATCGACAATGAAATAGGAATTTTGAAGTCCTATTCCTTAGCTCAATCCACCATTTCCGAAATGGATTTGAATGTGGCATATTTTCAGGATGAGATTTTCAAGCCCCGACAAATCTATGGAAATACTCCTATTTATGTGGCAGTGGATTGGGATCGCGAACAAGTTGTCGGTGGTCTATTCCGACTGGAAGTAATCAATGAGCAGAGTTTCGAGCTTAGCGTAGAGGATGAGGAAGCTTTTGCCGTTTTTAACCCTAAAGACCCTTTTTATAAAAGTAAGTTGGAGTCATTTTCGCTCTCGAAGTCAATCTTTGAATTTGGTCAAGAGATTTCAGGAGAGTTTTTCTCTTTTACTGTCAATCAAATTTCAGCTCTTCCCGGTGAGGTTTTTTTCTTTAGACTGATCGATACTCCGTCTTTGGCACTTAAAATGAAGGAGGACTTGCAGGCTAATCCTCTAAACAAGCAAGCATCGATTCTGACGCTTTCCATGGAAACTCCTCTACGGAGATTGGGGGAGAATTACATCAATAAGTTGATGGAAGAGTACTTGAAGCGGGAATTGTATGAAAAGAATCAGGCATCGGAAAATACCATTCGCTTTATCGAGCAGCAGCTAAGTGGCATTTCGGATTCCTTGGAGTATTCCGAAAGCCAACTGCAGGAGTTTCGATCAAAAAACAGGATTTTTAACCTTTCTCAAGAAGGTTCCATGATCTTTGAACGCTTGACAGATCTGGAACAGGAGCGAAGTCAGATTGAGTTAAACCTGAAGTATCTTCAGACTCTTCAGTCCTACCTAGATAATAATCAACTTGGAGATTTGGTCGCACCAGCCATAGTAGGTGTAACTGATCCGCTTTTAACCTCCTTGGTGGAAAGTCTTTCCGAATTGCAGGCTGAGCGGGTACGGATATCTGCTACCTTCAATGATCAAACTCCTCAAATGCGGGATATCAATTCCCGTATCCAAAGTACCTCCAATGCTTTGAAGGAAAATGTTCGTTCTGCCATAGAAAACTCAAGAAACACGCTTTCCGATATCAATTCCCGAATTCGCTTGATCGAACAGGACATCAATTCCCTACCAGCTACTGAACGAAGCTTGTTGAACTACACCCGTCAGTTTACGATCAATGAAAATATTTATATCTACCTGCTACAGAAGAAAGCGGAGGCAGAGATTACCATGGCATCCAATATGCCCAAAAACAAGATTTTGGACTATGCCAAAGCGGGGCAATTGCCAATAGCACCAAAGACCAGTTTAAACCTCTTGATAGGTCTAATTTTGGGACTGATTCTTCCGATTGGATTTATAACGGTAAAAGACTTTCTAAATACCAAGATTGAAGATCCTAAGGAGCTCGAAAAGGCCATTAAGGTTCCTTTGATCTCCATGATTGGACGAAGCAATACCTCCGATAGTTTGCCGGTCTTACTCAATCCAAGATCTACTGTGACCGAATCCTTTCGCTCCCTTCGAGCGGATATGTCTTATCTGAGTCCCAATAGGGATAAATTGACCGTTTTATTTACTTCCTCTATTTCAGGAGAAGGAAAGACCTTCGTCTCTATGAATATGGCATCTGTTTTTTCACTGATGGGAAAAAAGACCATTTTGATCGGATTGGACCTTCGGAAGCCAAAGATTGCGGAAGAGTTTGGTCTAATCAATGACAAGGGGATGAGTACAGCTTTGAGTTCGGATACTTCCTGGAAAGAAGTCGTGAAGCCATCTTCCCATGAGAATCTAGATATTATCCTTTCAGGGCCTATTCCACCTAACCCTGCCGAACTCCTGCTTCAAGAAAAATTCGGACAAATCATCGAAGAAATCCGTGGTGAATATGACGTGGTTGTCTTTGACTGTCCTCCTGTAGGACTAGTGTCTGAGACCAAAGAGCTTTTCAAACATGCGGATATCAGCTTCTTCGTATTCCGTCAAGGCTACTCCATGAAGGGAAATGCTGAGGTCCTCAACAACCTGGTAGAAAAAGGCGGAGTCAAAAAGATCTACGGTATCCTGAATGACGTCCATATCGATAAGGGCTACGGCTACGGTTATGGTTACGGCTATGGTTATGGTTATGGCAACAATTCTTATGGCTACCATGAAGAAGTCCAATTGCCTTGGTGGAAACGAGCATTGAGAAGGAAATAAGATACCTTCGGTGAATTAAGTCTCCCTTCGTTAGGAAAGATATAGTCGGCTGCGCCTCCCAAGATACACCTCCTTTCAGTCGGTGAGATATTGGTTTTACCGTCACTGCGAGCCGCGGAGCGGAGTGGCAGTCTCAATAGATTGTTGGAAATAGGCCTTCGGCGAAATATGCTTCACTACGTTCAGCGAAATAAAGTCGGCTTCGCCTCCTGAAATACACCTTCGGTGAAACATTGGTTTTACTCCGTCCGCAGATAAAGGTCTTAGATCCTAACTTGGCGATGCCATATCTTCACTTATCTGCGAAGCTATCTTTTAAGAATCTTCACTATGTTCAAAAAGATATCCCTCACTTCGTTCGGAAAGATATAGTCGGCTGCGCCTCCTGAGATATACCTCACCTCGTTCATTTACCCTTCATTCTATTTTTTAGAAAACCTATTTGGAATTTTCATCCCTTAAATTTTTAAAAAATTACAACCATTTATCAAACTTAGATTTGAACTATTCTAATATTCATTGATGTTTGAAGCATAGTTTTATTATTTAATTAAGATGTTTTTCAATATTTCAACTATATTATTTAAGCTTCAAGTGACTGTTTTATGTCTGATTATCATGGTATTGCATGATTCAAAGGCGCAAGAAATGGTTCGCCTTAAATTAGAGGTAGATAAAATTGTTGATATTTTAGAGAGCCCATCATCTCCTCCCTATTTCTCCAAAGAAATGATTCAGGGACTTTCCAAAATACCGGCTGCCTACAACCGAAAAGTTCAATTGCTAGCCTACAATTCTGAAATCTACGCTATTTCAAGTTGCTATTTTGATGTGTATAAATGGGAAGGTGGTTCTTGGCAAAACCACTACTTGTTTAATAATCACGGTTATACTTGTGGTGCTTGGCCTTTCTTCTATCAAGACCAGCTTCACTTTTTGGGTGGCTATGGCTTTTGGAATAACCATACAGATTTGCTTTCCTTTGATCCTACAGAGGGGACTTGGTCACTTAGGACTCCGAATAATCAACCGACTAGTTACAATACCGAGCTAATTGGTATTGGAAAAGAATCAGCCTTACTTTTTCTCGGCATTCATCATG